>NZ_JBQMTM010000011.1:0-140802 GCF_053470325.1 Colwellia sp. MEBiC06753
GGTTTCATGGAGTCGCCACAAAGTACCTTGATCATTACCTTGGTTGGTTCAGGTATATGGATGCTCCAGGAAACCTTAATGAAAACAAGCTATTTCGCATTCAACAACAGTTAATGGGAACATAGCCTTGTCAATATTTAGGAATGCAGATGACGTTTGGGTGAAATATGTGCGTTGAAAGCAATAGCAAAAATAAGCATGAACGGTCGGTGGTGATAGGCTTTGTAATAGGTGCTATTTTAGGTGCGGCAATTGGCTACAACTCTGGTGAAATAGGCACTAGCCTTGGCTTGGGAATTGCTGTTGGCGTAGCACTAGGGGCTGCAATAGCTTCATCTGATAAAGAAAGCAAATAAGCTTGAAAGCTAATGCTACTTTTTTAAACAGCAATAATGGGCTGTAAAGAGCTAACTACTCAATGAGTAAATGTAGATAATGTGAAAAGAATTACCGATATTTACTTAGTGCATTAATGGCTAGAGTTAATGGGTAAATCACAATAGTCATAAGTGTATATACGGTATTTAAGTCGCTAGGGTTTTGATAAAACCTTAGCAACCGCTTGTTGCCAGCCAAGGTATAATTTCGCAACCTGATCATTATCTAACGTTGGCTTAGCACGGCGTTCATTTTGCCAAAGTTGCTGAATATGATCGGTTGATTGGTAAACTTCAACGTGTAATCCCGCTAAATAAGCTGCACCCAAAGCAGAAGTTTCAACTGTAAGCGGACGCTCTATGGTTATCGCTAAAATATCCGCTAAAAATTGCATAAACCAATTATTGGCAGACATGCCACCATCAATGCGCATGGTGTGAATAGTAAAGCCATCTTGGGCAATGGCCAACATCAAATCTTTGGTTTGATAAGCCACTGATTGAATGCCTGCACAAACAATTTCATTAATGCCTGACGCTCGGGTTAAGCCAGTAATGGCACCGCGTGCGTCAGGATCCCAATAGGGAGCGCCAAGCCCAGTAAACGCCGGTACAAAATAGACACCATGATCGATAGCCACTTGTGGTAATAGTATTTCCGTGTCTTCGGCTTGGTCAAATAAACCAAGGTTATCTCGCAGCCATTGCACAACAGCCCCTGCGATAAAAATGCTACCTTCTACTGCGTAACTTGCTTTTCCGTCAAGTTGATAAGCGATAGTCGTTAA
Organism: Colwellia sp. MEBiC06753; assembly: GCF_053470325.1. NCBI lineage: Bacteria > Pseudomonadati > Pseudomonadota > Gammaproteobacteria > Alteromonadales > Colwelliaceae > Colwellia > Colwellia sp. MEBiC06753. The sequence goes on from NZ_JBQMTM010000011.1 coordinate 1,166, forward strand.
TAACTGATTGCTTGAAGCCAAAGGACTTGGCCCAGTATTGACCATGACAAAACAACCGGTGCCATAGGTACCTTTTGCCATACCTGGACTGAAACATCCTTGGCCTATTAGTGCTGCTTGTTGGTCACCAGCAATACCCGCGATAACCATGGGATGGCCAAATAACCGACATACACCAAAATTATCAGCACTGTTTTTTACCTCAGGTAACATGCTGGCCGGTATCTCGAATAACGCGAGTAACTCCTGATCCCAACAGTGTTGATGAATATTATAAATTAACGTGCGGCTGGCGTTGGTTGCATCAGTAAAATGAGATTTCCCTTCGGTTAAATGCCAAAGTAAATAACTATCTACCGTACCAAAAGCCAGCTGTCCTTGCGCGGCTGCCGCTCTTGCGCCTTCTACATTGTCTAAAATCCAGCGAATTTTTGTCGCTGAAAAGTAAGGATCAATCAGTAAGCCGGTTTTCTCAGTGATCTGTTGTGCATGCCCTTGTTGATCAAGTTGTTGGCAATATTGGGCTGTGCGTCGGTCTTGCCAAACAATGGCATTGTATATTGGTTTACCTGTGGCTCTATCCCACACTAATGTGGTTTCCCGCTGATTACATATGCCTAATGCTGAAATTTCACTGGCATTGATTTTTGCCTCTAATAACACCTGCTTACAGCTTGCCAGTACTGTTTGTAAAATATCGTCAGGGTTATGTTCAACCCAGCCATTTTCAGGGTAATACTGTGGAAACTCCTGCATTACCGAATGCACTAGCTCGCCTTGTTGGTTGAAAATGATGGCGCGTGAGCTGGTTGTGCCTTGGTCAATTGATAAAATAAATCTGCTCATTGACGCTCCGAGTTTAATTGCCTTTAGCCGCCTTTAGCAGCTAAATATTCGGCTAACCTATGTTGTTGCTGCTGGTTAAATTTTAGTCCTAACTTACTGCGACGCCATAAAATATCGTCGGCGTACCTTGCCCATTCATGGTTAACAAGGTAATCGACTTCGATTTGGTACAAGCCATGACCAAAGTCTTCGCCCATTGCACTAAGCGCAGCAATATTTTCAAGTAGTACTAAGGTATTGGTGCCATAACTGCGAATGTAACGTGACAACACTTGTTTTGGGATAAATTGATAGCAAGCACTAAGCTGATTGAACAAATCCGCTCTATTGCTAAAGTCGCCACCTGATAATGGCGTACATTGGGTAGTACAAGGCTTCATCAACGGAAATCTTGGTGCTAGTGCATCAACAACGGTTTCAGCGAGTTTTCGGTAGGTAGTAATTTTACCGCCAAATGCTGAAATTAATGGCAGCCTGTTATGATGCCAATTTTGCTCTATGGTGTAGTCGCGACTGACGTTTTGAGCCTGCTCAGCTTCATCATCAAGCAGTGGTCTTACGCCAGCGAAGGTATGAATGATATCGTTGCGAGTTAATTGCCGTTTGAAATATTGATTACTTACGTTAATTAGGTAATCAACTTCCTGAACACTAATCGTCGCGTCACTTGGCGAGCCAGTATATTCAACATCTGTCGTGCCGATTAACGAAAACTCTTGTTCAAACGGTAAAACAAAGACAATACGGCGATCGGGGTTTTGTAAGATATAGGCATCGTCACTTTCGTGTACTTTAGGCACAACAATATGGCTGCCTTTAACTAAGCGAATTTGCCTTGGCGATTGGTAATTATCAATTAGATCAAACAGTGAAGAAACCCAAGGGCCAGCAGCATTAACCAAAGCATCACAGGTTACATAAAAATCTTCACCCGTTTGTGGGGTTAACGTAATTCGCCAATGGCCGTTACTTTGATCAACATGATTAGTTTGTTCGGCAGGAGTACTTTTTTCTTCAGGAGTACTTTTTTCTACAGGAGCACATTGCTCGACATGAGTACAGCGGCAGTAATTAAGAATATCTGCGCCATTTTGCTTTGCAGTTAACGCATTTAGAACCACCAGGCGTGCGTCATCAACCCAAGCATCTGCATAAATAAACCCTTGTGTAAATTTAGGCTTCAAAGGTGATTCACTATTAAAATTAATGGCTTGTGAATCAGGTAAGGCGCTGCGCTTAGCTAAATGGTCATATAAAAACAGCCCAAGTCTGATTAAACAGGCTGGGCGCAAATGGGGCTGATGAGGTAATACAAAACGTAATGGCTGAATAATATGAGGGGCATTTTTTAGTAACACTTCGCGTTCGGTTAACGCTTTTTTGACTAACGAAAATTGGAAATGTTCTAGGTAACGTAAGCCACCATGTATCAGCTTGCTAGATTTAGACGATGTGGCCGATGCCAGATCGTTTTGCTCACAAAGTAACACTCGTAAACCTCTACTTGCTGCATCTGCAGCAACCCCTGCGCCATTGACACCGCCACCTATGATAACCAGATCATAGTGCTGTGAATTGTCTGACTGCCAATTGACGGGGGGTGAATTGGTCAATGGGTTACTCATTTTGAGCCTATCAAAGGTATTGCAATGCTATTAGTATAAACAGCGCTAACCAAGTTGTTTCTATAACCATCAAAATAATGGGTTTTATTCCGACACAAGCGAGCTTGCTTAAATTCGATTTCATGCCGATAGCAGCAATGGCAATGATTAGTGCAAAACGGCTAATTTCTGTCGCGGTATCGGTTATTTCACTTGGTAGGTTTACTAAGGAGTTAATCGCCATAATGACGATAAAAGCCACTAAAAAAGGCGGAAATCCAATCGGTTTAGCGTCGGGGCTATGAACTTGAAATTTTCGCTTAATCACCAACAACATTATTAACACAACCGGCATTAAGAAGCTGACCCGTACCAATTTCACTAAGGTCGATAAATCGCCTGTTTGCTCGGATACCGAATAACCTGCACCAACCACTTGAGCAACATCATGAATAGTCCCACCGAGAAAAATGCTGGTTTGGTATTCAGTCAATCCTAGGTAGTTGGCAATAATTGGGTAGCAGACCATAGCAAGCGTTGACAGCGCAGTTACCCCAATAATGGTTAGCAAGGTATCGCGCTCTTTGTGTTCATTTTCTGGCATTATTGACGATATCGCCATGGCAGCCGAAGCGCCACAGATACCTACCGCGCCGCCAGTAAGTGCGCCAAAGCGCCGGCTAAGGCCTAAAGCTTTGCTTAAGGTTGTACCGAGAATGATTGTCGAGATGATTGCCGCAATAAGTAATAACGCGGTTGACCAACCTAGTGCAATAAGATCGTTAAAGGCAATACGAAAACCTAATAGTGCCACACCAATGCGAAGTATGGTGGCTGCGGTAAATTCTATGCCAGCTTTACACTTCGTTTCTTGATGCAAAAATGAAAATGCAATGCCAAGTAACAACGCAAACAGCATGGCAGGTGCGCCATAATGCTCTGAGAGAAACATGGCCGCTAAGCCGATAAGGGTTGCAGTTGCAACACCTGGCAGGTTTACTTTTAATTTGAGATATCCAGACGCCATAAAACTATTCAAGTTACGTATTCAAGTTAAGTATTTTTGATTAAGTCTCCTTGATTAATAGCGCTTTCTAATTGCGCTTTTTAATTGGGACAAGGCACTTTAATTCAAGGATTAATTCACTTTAACCTTTAGGCTACTTTATTACTATTTATCATTGGTTTTTAAATAACTCGATTTAAGCCAACTTGTATGAATTTATTCGCTGTTGCTAGTTAAACGACCGCGTTTGCTTTGTTCAAACATGTCTTCAAGCATCGACTAAAAGTCGCTAATAGTTATTATACCAACCTAAATAGACATTGTAATAAGAATGGTTATCATTTATATTTCGAGTCCTTCGTTTAATTGATACTCTCCCGTAGCTCGCTTACTAGGAAAAAGAATGACATTTAATTTATCAAAAGTTTGTTGTGCGATTATCGCTGGACAATTGATTATGACACCGGCATTTGCAGAAAATACCAACGCCGATACTTCCGCCAACGCAAGTGCTGATGAAGTTGAAACAATTGTTGTTACCGCTTCTCGTGTGGCTAGACCGTTAAGTCAAATCCCAAACACAATTACAGTCATTGATGAAACTGAGTTGCAGCAACAGTTGTCATTAAATCACGATTTATCAACGGTATTAGGTAATTTAGTACCAAGTTTTTCACCAAGTCGTCAAAAAATGACCAGCGCCGGGGAAAGCTTACGTGGTCGTAAGCCCTTGTACTTAATTGATGGTGTTCCTCAGTCAAACCCTTTGCGTAGTGGTGGTCGAGATGGCCATACAATTGACCCATTTTTAATTGAGCGTGTTGAAGTACTTCACGGTGCTAATGCGATTCATGGCTTAGGTGCTGCTGGCGGTATTATTAACTTAATTACTAAAAAGCCAGAGCAAGGTTTAATGCAAAAAGTTCGTGTTGACGGTGGTTTGCAAACTGAAGATATCGCAGAAAGCAGCGATTGGGGTATCAACTATAGTGTTGCTAATAACTGGCAAAATGCTGATGTCTTAGCTGCCTTAACTTATCGCAGTACAGGTATGGCTTATGATGCCAATGGCGATATTATCGGTGTTGATAACACGCAAGGCGATACCGTTGACTCAAAAACCTTTGATGGTTTTATTAAAGCGGGTTACAACTGGGAAAACCAGCGTTTAGAAGTAATGGCTAACCGTTACCAAATTGAAGGCAATAATAACTGGATCTCAGTGGTTGGTGATGTAGATGCCGGTATTCCAAGCTCTGCTATTAAAGGTCAAGTCAATGGTGATGCTGCGCAAAATGATGTGACAACTATTAGCCTAAATTACCAGCATCAGTCTTTCTTTGATCATCAACTAGCGGTTCAATTATTCCGTCAAGATTTTGAAGCAACTTACGGCGCAGAAGCTACGCCAATTAAAACTTTCCAAGACCCTGCTTACGGTGATGATTTGATCGATCAATCGCAAAATAATTCAGAAAAAAGCGGTATGAAAGTTACCTTAGTTAAGCGTAAGTTATTCGATATGCCACTTGATTTAGTTTACGGCCTAGACGTACTAAAAGATAAAACTTGGCAGGCGTTAATTCAAACCGGACGCGCTTGGGTGCCAACGACGGAATACCGTAACTACGCACCTTATGCACAATTAGAGTTTTCTAGCGATGCACCGTATACGGTAACGGCTGGTATTCGCCATGAAAAGTCGAAACTAAATGTTGATGATTTTACTACGTTAGCATCTTACGGCAGCCAGTTTGTTAACGGCGGTAGCCCAGAGTTTTCACAAACGCTATACAATTTAGGCGGTACCTATCAGTTGACTGAGCAATGGCGCGTATTTGCGAATTATTCTGAAGCATTCTCAATGCCAGATGTTGGTCGAGTACTGCGTGGTATTAATGTACCTGATCAAAATGTTGAAACTTTCCTTGATTTAACGCCTATTTTAACCGAAAACACTGAATTTGGCGTTGAATACGCAGGTATGGACTTACAAGCGCAACTCGCGTATTACACCTCTGACTCTGATTTTGGTCAGCGATTACAGCGTGGTGAAGATGGCATTTACACCGTCAAACGTGAAAAAACTGAAGTTGACGGCATCGAGTTCCGTATTAACTGGACGGCAACCAATACCGATTTACTAGGCGTAAGATTAGCGGTTGCTGATGGTCGTTATGATTCAGATCAAGATGGCCGGGTTGATACTGATTTAGGCGGCTCAAATATCGCGCCAGATCGAATTAACTTAAGCTGGGATCGCACATGGTCAGATAATTTGGTTACACGTTTACAAGTGAATCATTTACTCGATCGTGACCGTGAAAATGGTGAAGGTGAAGTGATTAATCAATTTGATGGCTATACCACAGTTGATTTAAGTGCGACCATGGAAGTAGCGCAAGGGGCGTTCACTTTAGGCGTTCAAAACCTAACTAATACTGATTACTTTACTTATTATTCGCAATCTAACCCTAATGATAAGCGTAACTTTAAAGGTATGGGTCGCAGTATTAATTTATCTTACCAAGTTAGTTTTTAATGAGCTGAACAGGGCTCCTAATTAATGGAGCCCTTAATTAATGTGAGTTTATGAAGCCTGCAGTTTTTCGTTTGAGATTTTGGCACCGTTGGTTAGGTTTAGCGGCGTTATTACCATTAATTTTAATGGCGATAACCGGCAGTATATTGGCGTATAAAAAGCCGCTTATCCAACTATTGGTGACGCAGCAGGCGGCACTGCCAAGCGACTATAGCTTGGCAACATTATCTGATGAGCTCAATCAAATAGCGTTATTGGCTAACCTGCAACAGGCAGCAAGAGTTAAAGCGCCAAACGCGCAAGAGCCTTATTGGACCTTGACTGATAAGCATCAACATCATCAGCTATATCGAATTGGCAGTTTAACCCCGTACCAAGATAATTTGATGGTACTCACTGGCTTTAGCTATTTACATCATTTACACACGAAATTGCTGCTAGATAAAGCTGGCCAAGTGATATTGCTTATTTCAGGTATATTTGCCTTGGTGTTAATTTTCACCGGTATTTGGTTGTGGTGGCCTGGGCGAAGAGGCTTTCGCTGGCGCTTTAGTAAACCTGGTGCGGTGCCACAAAAAACGGCACTACAACTGCACCGCCACTCAGGTATTGTTGCGGCGCCAATGCTTATCATTATTACCTTAACTGGTGCCATTATGTTATGGCAAAAGCTGGTCTCACCGTTATTATCGTCATTACCGAATAAGGTGATTAGTTCACAAACTCACATTCAACCGATTAATCAATTCAGTAACTTAGATACTGGCAACTCGAATGTCGGTAGTTCAGTCAAGCAGATTAATGCTGCTGATGCGCTAGCGTTAGCTCAACAACAACAGCTTGAAAATAGCTGGCCAACCTATATTCGTTTTCCACAGCACGAAGCGAACTTTTATCGTTTCCGTTTTCGCTTAACTGACGAGTGGCACCCGAATGGTCGCACTTCCGTTAATGTTGATGCGTTAACTGCCAGTATTACGTTATCGCCGCGCTCAGATCAGGTGCCGTGGCAATATCGATTAATTAACCAACTTTACCCCTTACATAGCGGCTATGGCATTAACGGAATTTACCAAGTGTTGATATGTATCGCAGGCATTTACTTATTTTGGTTATCTATCACTGGGTTACTAAGTTACATCAGGCAACTCAAACATCGTAAAAAATAGCGTTTATATATAGCACTAGTCTACAGCGCTAGCCGCAGTTGTCTCTCGCCATTACTGTCTTTTTGTTAAGACAATGTAAAACCTAAGTGCTTGATTGCATTTAAAACATTTAGTTTAAAAAATGTACTATAGTTTTACCTAACATCTTGTGAAACCAATTAGCAACATAGGTTATTTAAACTAAAGTTGAGTGGAATGATGAGCGAAAATGGATTTGAGCAATTACCGACCCCATCAATTTTGGTGGTAGATGATGACCCTGCAAGTTTATTGATCCTAGCGTCAGTACTTGATGGCCTTGGAGATATACATTGTGCGGCAAGTGGTCAAGAAGCGCTAAATATCGTGCAAACTGTACACCCATGTGTCGCGGTGTTAGATATTGAAATGGCGGAAATGGATGGTATCACCCTTTGCGAAAAGTTAAAAAGTGAACCCGAAACCGCCGATATTTCAGTAATATTTGTTACTTCTCATACTCAAGTAGAAGTAGAGCATCAGGCGTTAGCTAAAGGCGGCATTGACTTTTTATCTAAGCCAATCGATGGCAGCATTTGTCGCCAGCGGGTGAATAACCATATTCAATTACAACAAACACAAACTGCATTAAAAATAGCCCAGCAACAGGCTCATAAAGAAAAAGAGTGGTTTAAGGTTACACTTAATTCAATAGGTGATGCTGTGGTGGCTATAGACTGTGACGGTAGAATTACTCATTTAAACCCAATAGCTGAGCATATGACCGGCTGGAGCAATAAAGAAGCAAAGTTACGACCGATTGAAAATATCATGGAAATTCGTGATGCAGAAACCAAACATCAAATTATCAACCCAGTTCGTTTAGCGTTAGAGCAAAACCGAAATGTTGCTTTGGCACTTAATTGCCAATTAGTCAGTCGGGCAGGTACAACTTATCGCATTGAAGACTAGGCAGCACCAATTAAATACAATGGCAAAACCATTGGAGCGGTGATGGCATTTCATGATGTGAGCGAAGCAATTGCCCTGGGTGTGAAAATGAACCATATGGCTAATCATGATCAGCTTACCGATTTACCTAATCGTATTTTGCTTCACGACCGCATCTCTCAAGCCATTAAAATTGCCAAAGAAACTCAAACTATTACTGGCTTGTTATTAATTGATATAGATCGCTTTATGTTATTGAACGATGCCGTTGGCCATTATGCTGGCGACAAAGTTATTCAGCTTATGGCGGATCGATTAAGACGCTTTGAAGGGGCAAGCAGTACTTTAGCTAGAATAGGTGGTGATGAATTTGTGCTATTGGTGCCAAACTTAAATAATTATCGTGAGATTAATAGCATTGCTGCAGGTATTGTCGAAGCATTTCGAGCGCCGTTTGAGCTAGACGGTAAGCACTATAAATTAACCGTTAGTATCGGAGTTAGTTTGTATCCGATTGATGCTGATAGCGAAGAAGAAATGATGCGCCATGCTGACGTTGCGGTTTATCGTGCCAAGGAGCAAGGACGGGATCAACATTCATTTTTCTCTAATGAACTTGAAGCCAAGTTATTGCAGCACCACCGTACTGAAATTATTTTACGCCATGCAATTGAGCACGATACGCTTGAAGTGCATTTCCAGCCACAAATTGACTTACAAACCCAGCAGATTATTGCGGCTGAAGCATTAGTGCGACTGCGACATAATAATAAATATATTTCCCCTATTGAGTTTATTCCGATTGCTGAAGATATTGGTTTAATTAATAAACTTGGTCAGCAAGTGTTACGTAAAAGCTGTGATATGGCTTATCACTGGTTACAAGCGGGCTATCCGTTGAAAGTAGCGGTAAACATTGCGGCTAAACAATTTGCTAACCCTAATTTTTATCAAGAAGTATTAGCAACACTTAACCAAACTCAACTGCCGCACCAGTATTTAGAATTAGAGCTGACTGAGTCGGCCTTGATGAATGATTTTGACGAAACCCGCACGCTGCTCAATCAATTTAAAGCGGCTAATATTTCGATTTCAATTGACGATTTTGGTACTGGCTATTCTAGCCTTTCATATCTTAAATTTTTCGATGTCCATATTTTGAAAATTGATCAGTCGTTTGTCTTTGATATGTTAGACGACGAACAAAGCTTGAGTATCGTCAAAGCAATTATCAGCCTAGCCAGCGCGTTAGGATTAACGATTATTGCAGAGGGTATAGAAACAAAGGCGCATTGTACTAAACTATTAGAACTAGGCTGTGATATTGGTCAAGGGTATTACTTTAGTAAACCTGTGCCGAGCACTGATTTTGAGCGGCTTTTAACTAAAAACGAAAAGGTAAAATATGACCATTAAGCAGTTTGTCACGTTAAAAAAGTTTTTTGTGCCGGTCTTAATTTTTCTGTTTATATGTTTAGTGGTATGGATTGTAAAAGTACAAGATACCAGCCAAATAAATGCCACCAATACTGAAGTATTAGATAACTTGGAAGATGCCAGCCGTGAGCAGGCAAGTCTGTTTAATGAGTTTTTACGCCGCCAATCTCGTCATTTAAATTTTTTAAAAGACACCCCGCCCATTCAAGGAATAAATCGAACGCGAGCCAATGACGGTGTTGACCCGCTAGATGGTACGTATTTAGCCCAATGGGAAAATAGATTAGCGGCAATCTTTACTTCATTAGCCGGAAATTATGCTGACATTATGCAGTTACGATTAATTGATGCGAATTCAGGTAAAGAACTAGTTAGAGTGGATTTACTGGGCAATAGTATTAAACGAATACCAGCGGCAAAGTTGCAAAATAAATTTGAACACGATTACGTGCAGCAGACAATAAAACTGTCGGAAGGCACTATTTATACCTCAGAACTAAACCTTAACCGAGAAAATGGTGCGATAGAGTATCCGTTAAAACCGACCATTCGCTTTGCAACGCCAATTTATGATCAGAATAACCAATTACAGACCTTGTTGGTCATTAATGTCACGCCCCGTCAGCTGATAGATACACTTCAAAGTATTAGTAATTCCCATGACGCTCAGTTTTTGCTGTTAGATCAGGACGGCCATATAATTGAGCACCCGAATGCAAATTTACAGTTTACTAAGGACTTATCACCTGAAACTACGTTAACTAGCGTTTATCAAAACTTACCTTGGCACTGGCAAAACTTATCACTACTTAAACAACAAGATGAAGCTAGTTATTTATCTTATTCGCAAACACTAAAGTTTGCCCCCGCCGCGATTGGCGGTGCCTCCCAATTTCAATTAATTAATATGTTCCCAAGAGATGATTTTGACGCATTATTATTTGATAAACGTCTATCTTCACTCGGCTATTTAGCTGTTTTTATTTTAGGCGTTGCAGTAGTTAGCACCTTCTTATTTTCTTATACTCGAAGTTTGGCGCAACTTAGACGAACTCGCACAGAATTTGAAGCCATTATTCAAGGGGCGTCTGATGGTATTATCGCGGTTAATAATCAGCTTGAGCTTGAAACGTTTAACCTAGCTGCTATTGAGCTATTTCCTGCCCTTGGCAGTATTAGTGGCAAAGAATCGCTTGCCAATACCGAGATTTTTCCCGCCGAAATAGTAGAAAAAGTTAAAAAGTATAAAGACTTAAAAAATATCGACTTTACCATTAAAGCGCCTGCGAGTGGCCGTGATATCCGCATTAAAACATCGCCAATATTAGACGAAAATTACCAGAAAATAGGTAATGCCTTGTTTATGTAAGATATTTATGAACAAATACAGCATGAGCAAGAAATACAGGCGATGAATGAGTCACTTGAGCAACAAGTGAAAGACCGCACCAAAGAATTAGAGATAGAGCGGGAGCGCGCAATAAAGCACTCCAATATTAAAAGTCAGTTTGTTTCAACTATTAGCCATGAAATGCGCACCCCCCTCAATGGCTTATTAGGCTCTTTAAGTTTGATGGCGAAACATCAACATATTGAACCTGTGCAGTCATTGTTAGCAATGATGAATACCAGTGCGAGTGCATTGGCCCAACTAATTAATGATGTGCTTGATTTATCCATAATTGAAGCGGGTAAATTAGAGCTGGATATTCATCAAGTGAATATTAGTTCAGTAATTGAAAATACGGTGATTTCATTATCACCACAAGCCTTAGAGAGAGATGTTGATATTGAAGTAGATGTCACTGGCATTAAGCATGTAACCATAGCGGTGGATGATGGTCGCTTTGTTCAGATCTTAAATAACCTAATAGGGAATGCCTTAAAATTTACGCCTAAAGGTAGTGTTAGTGTGGTTGCCAGCACGAGTGAATTACTTGATAAAGTTAGGGTAAACGTTGCTATTAATGATACTGGTATTGGCATAGATAAAGAAATGCAACCTAAATTATTTCGCTCGTTTGTTCAGGCAGATAACACGATTGCAGCGCAATTTGGCGGCACAGGTTTAGGGTTGGCGATTAGCCAGCAGTTATGTCATTTAATGGCTGGTGATATTTCGGTGAACTCAGTTAAAGGCCAAGGCAGTACCTTTAGTTTTTATGTAGATACGCCGTTAGCACAAGCAACATCGCGTGTAGCGCCAAAAATATTAGCGGGAAAATCATTTAAGTTATTAATAGAAAAGCCATACCTACTTACTAAGTGGCAAAACATGATCCAAATGTTTGGTGGCGCCATTGATGAGCAAACTAATAGCAATTTGCACGATGTAGATTATTTGATTGTTGACACTCATTATCCTGAATATGAAGCGATTAAATCAAACGCTGAATTGCTGCCTAGAACTATTTTGCTGACTCGCCACTCTGAGGCATATCCTGAAATGAGAAATGCTTTTGCGCTGTTAAGTCGACCAACAGCTATGATTAGCTTTGGACAGCTGTTCACTGCTGATACTCAGCGCTTAGCGGCATATAAAGGCTCTTTAACTAAGTTCGAAGATGAAATGTTAGATTTTCCGATACTTGCTGGTAAAACCTTTTTAGTGGTAGATGATAACAATATAAATGTTGAAATTTTGTGCCATTTCCTTGAACAAGTACAGGCCAACAGTATTGTCGCTGACTCTGGGATAACAGCGATAGAACGTTTAATTGAAGCGTCAGCCACAAACACTGTTATCGACGCAATTTTGATGGATTGCCAAATGCCAATTATGGATGGTTATCAGGCGACTCAACGTATTCGTGCAGGCGATGCTGGTCAGCAATATTGCGCCACGCCAATTATCGCCGTTACTGCCAATGCCATGTCTGATGAACGCGAAAAATGCGTTAACGTTGGGATGGATGAATATTTAACTAAACCAATAGACTCATCAAAGTTATACCCGTTGTTAACACGGTTTATCGAGTATGCGCCCCAGCAGGCGGCTAATCAGCAAGTTTCGCAAGTAGACAATACTGTTGTGAGAAATGAAGCACAACAAAGTGAAACCCTGGAAGCTCCAGCTCAGGAAGCTTCAGGTCGAAAAATTACAGATCAACCAAATACAGAGCAGAAAAATACAGAGCAGCAAACATTAAGCTTAAATAGCGCAGCAGCTATTAAGCGATTAACTGGCAATGTAGCGCTTTATAAAAAGCTGTTAATTATGTTAGAAGCACAAGCACCAGCAATGGTTGATGACATAACACAGGCGCTAAGTGATGAAAAAACAGAGGCATTAAAACTTGCAAGTCATACGCTTAAAGGTACCGCAGGTAATATCGGTGCCGATAAGTTACACCTTTTATGCGCTGGTTTAGAGAAGTTGGCAGCCAAAAATGAGATACAAGCGGCTACTGCCTTAATGCCCGCAATTAATAGTGAACTTGCTCAAGTGATCGGGCTAATCAGCGAGCAACAACTAGCGGTGTAAATTATTGAAATTTAGGAATAGCTTAAGCGAACAATTAAAGCTGAAGTTAGCTTTAATTAAGCATATGATAATTAGGTCAATTAATAGGTTATTGAAATTACATGAAAATAATTATTTTAGTGGTTACTTTGTTTTGTCATTTTTCCTTATTCGCCGATGAGGAGTTAAGTGCACCTCAGCAGCTTGAAGCGGCGCTAGCGAACAATAAAGGCAATGTTGTTTACCTCGACTTTTGGGCGTCATGGTGCATTCCTTGTCGACAATCATTTCCTTGGATGAGCGAGGTGCAAGCTAAATATCAGCAGCAAGGATTTAAAGTGATTACGGTTAATTTAGATGCGGACAAAGCCAATGCAGATGAATTTCTCGCGCAACTTTCAAGTGATTTAACGGTGATTTATGACGCCAAAGGCTTAATTGCTCGAGCATATAAACTAAAAGGTATGCCCAGTAGTATTGTTTTTGATCGACAAGGGCAAATAGTGGCTCGGCATACGGGGTTTAATCAGGAAAAAAAGGTGAAATATCAGCAGCATATTGAGCAGTTATTAACGGTTAATTAAAGAAGTTATTGAAATTAATCAATAAGATAGATTGCTAGCCAAACTTGCGATGATCGAAAGTTGAAGTAATAGTTCACCTAAGTTGTAAGGCTTAATGTCAATAACTAAACACCAAACGATGTGAGTGATCAAGGAAGCGTACATGCTTAGCACACAATCCATACTTTCCCGGTTTACTAAGCGCTATTTGTTAGCACTAGTATTGATTGGTGTATTGGTTACTTGTTCTTACATTGTGCTTGAAAGTCAGTTTAATGCACAGGATGACTTTGCTGAGCTAATCAACCGAGCCGGTGAGCAGCGCATGCTGTCGCAAAAAATTAGTCTTTATGCTCAAGCGTTGATTAATAATCAATATAAAGGTGAAAGCAAAAGTGAAGTGGCCAATGAATTGATTAATGCGGCTAACCGCATGAAAGATAACCAACGCTTTCTTAACAATAAACTCACTAAACTATCAGATGAACATGCGTTATTGATTACTCAACGTTATCAAGGGCGCTTGGGGCTGAATCAAAAAGTTAATGACTTTGTAGACTCAGCAATATTAATAGCAAACTCATCAGTCGTCGCCAATCAATATCAGGCACAATTTTACTTACTCAACGCTCAATCGTTATTAGTTGAGCTAGATGCTGTCGTAAAACTGTATGAAAAGATTACTAATTTTCACATTGAACAGTTAAAACATCTGGCAACTGGCATCTGGGTTGTCACTATCGTCACCATTTTTTTAGTGGCTTGGCTAATTTTCAAGCCGATGCGTGCCTGGTTAGGGAAAACCTATGAACGTTTAACACAGGAGCGCAATCGGGTGGCAGATTTTCAATTTGCCATGAATAAGCACTCGGTAGTGATCCAGTTAGACTTAAGTGGTCAAATTGTTTTGTGCAATGAAAAGTTTTACCAAACTTATGGTTATGCACTTGATGAACTCAATGGCTGCTCATTTGATATATTATTAAGTGATGGCAAGCTCACTGCAGACTTCAGTGCCATTGCCGAACATATTCAGTCAGGCTATGTTTGGCGTAAAGAAATAACCACGCGTGCTAAAAACGGCCGAGAATTTTGGTTTTCTACTACAGTGGTTCCGCTTAAAAGTGCTTTGCGAAGAACTGAAAGCTATATTGTTTTGCAAAATGATATTTCTGAGCAGAAATATATGGGCATGGCGCTGACTAAACTACATGAAATTACCGCTGATCCCCATTTAACTTCCACCAATAAAATTCAACAGTTGCTGGTTTTTGGTTGCCAACTATTTCAATTGCCATTAGGGATAGTGAGCGAAATTGTAGGTAACGATTATAAAGTCGACTTTATTTGCGCGCAGGATGATAACGTTAAGCCCGGTGATATTTTCGAGCTAAATAATACTTATTGTGTACATACGTTAAATGCTAACAAAGCAGTGGGATATCATAAAGCCGGTGAAAGCGAGATCAGCTATCACCCGTGCTATCAAGAGTTTGGTTTAGAAGCTTATATTGGTGCACCACTGAAAGTAGATGGCCAAGCTGTTGGTACTTTGAGTTTTTCAAGTCCTGAGCCTTACCCTGCACCTTTTACCGCTAATGAATTGGAATTAGTGCAATTAATTGCACAGTGGATTGGTTTTGAAATATCAACCATGAAACAAGCCAAACAAGTGAACTCTCAGCAGGAATTAATGGAACAAATGGGCCAATTGGCAATGATTGGTGCGTGGGAACTTAACCTAGAGAAAAGCCAGTTGTATTGGTCACCAATAACTAAAGCCATACATGAAGTTGAACAAGACTATCTGCCGGAACTTGATGCCGCTATTGCTTTTTATAAACCCGGTTTTAATCGTGGTCGCATTGTTGAGCTTACTCAAGAGCTGATTAAAAATGGTAAACCATTTCATGAGGAGTTGGAGCTGACCACCGCCAAAGGTCGAGAAATTTGGGTTGCCAGTAATGGTCAGGCCGAATTTAGAGAGGGTGTTTGCGTGCGTATTTATGGTTCATTCCAAGATATCACTCAGCGAGTTTTAGCTCAGCGCGCGTTAGCGGAAAGTAACGAACGTTTAGCATTTGTTATGCAGTCGACCGAAGTGGGAATTTGGGATTGGGAAATTGAAACCGGCCGAACTGTGTTTAACGAGCGATGGGCTAACATTGTCGGCTATCGATTATCTGAGCTAGAACCTGTCAGCATTGATACTTGGTTGCAATTGGCTCATCCCGAAGATTTGGCTCGTTCCGAACAGCTTTTAGCACGGCACTGGCGAGGTGAAACTACCTATTATTCAATTGAAACGCGAATGAAGCATAAAGCTGGGCATTGGGTGTGGGTTTATGATAACGGTAAGGTCGTAGAGTGGACAGCCGATGGCAAACCTAAGCGCATGATAGGTACCCATATAGATATTTCCCAACGTAAAGCAACTGAATTGTTAATTCAAGATCAAAACCAGCGAATGGCGTTAGCCGCCGATTCCGCGGGGATTGGTGTTTGGGATTTGAATGTCTTAACCAATGAGATTACTTGGGATGATTGGATGTACAAAATCTATGGTGTTGAACCTAAGCAGTTTGGTGGGGCTATTGATGCTTGGAAGCGCGCTTTACATCCAGAAGATATAGAGCAACTTAGTGCAACTTTAAATAGCGTAATTGAACGCGGTGGCAAGATTAATACGCAATTTCGAATTCGTTGGCCAAATGGCGAGGTTAGGCATATTAAAGCCTCAGCAATCAGTAAGAGTGATGAGACTGGCAGAGTGACTAATTTAGTTGGTGTTAATTATGATATTACTGAACGAGTTGAAAATGAAATTGCCTTAACTCAAGCAAAAATTGCTGCCGAAGCTGCGTCAACCGCCAAAAATGAATTTTTGGCTAGCATGAGCCACGAAATTAGAACGCCAATGAATGGGGTCATTGGTATGTTGGAATTGCTAGAGGATACGCCACTAACCACCGAGCAACATCATAAGGTCAATATTGCCCAAAGTAGTGCCAACTCATTATTGCAGCTGATTAACGACATATTGGATTTCTCAAAAATTGATGCCGGTAAACTCGAGTTAGAAGCGATACCGTTTGATTTAGTGCAGATGACAGGGGAGTTAATTGAGTCGTTAGCCTTACCTGCACAATCTAAAAATCTTGAACTTATTTTAGATACTTCGGCATTACCTAGTGCCAAAATCATTGGCGACCCTGGCCGTATTCGCCAAATTCTTACCAACCTTATTAGTAACTCCATTAAGTTTACTCACCAAGGTGAAGTTGCCGTTAAGCTGATGTTAATTGATGACGATGCAGGTGCATGGCGATTAAAGCTAAAGGTTAGTGATACAGGTATAGGCATTGAACCATCAAAACAAGCAGCGTTATTTGATTGCTTTAGTCAGGTTGACTCATCCACCACCCGAAAATATGGCGGTACGGGCTTAGGTTTAACGATTGTTAAGCGCCTATGTTCACGTATGGATGGCGATGTTCAGGTGATTAGTGAACTTGATATAGGCAGCCATTTTATTTGCGATATTAAGGTTGGTAAGGTTGCAGGTTCCTCAGTAGCTTCAACTAATTTTTCTGAATTAGGTGCCGTTTTAGTTGTAGATGCGAATAAGTCTAATCGTGAGATGTTAGCGAAACAACTAACTGCGTGGCAGCTAGAAGTCGAAACAACTAATGATGTGCAACACGGCTTAGAGCTTGCGCAACGACGATTTGATACAGCAACACCATTTGATTTACTGCTAATTGATTACCAGTTGTTTGATAACGGGCACGACTGGTTAGTTGCAACGCTTGAACAATACAAAAACTTAGGCGTACGTCAGTTAGTGTTATTGACCAATATGCAAGATAAATTGGATAGCTCATTACCGAATGAGCACAAAATTCATCAACTCGCCAAGCCAGTAACGGTATTTAAGTTACTTAATATCATCACATTGGTGTTTGGCCAAGACGAACATCTTGTGATGCCGCAAGCGCTCGCGGAGCAATTGACCAGCACCGATGAACCTAATATCGATATTGTCGATAAAGAGTTATTTGATGAGGTCAATGTGTTATTGGTGGAGGACAATCGCGTTAATCAAATGGTTGCGAAAGGGGTATTGAATAAGCTTGGTATTGATTGTGATATTGCCGGTGACGGTCTAGAGGCGCTAGCCATACTTAATAAAGCAAAACAAAGCTATGACCTCGCATTAATGGATATTCAAATGCCGAAGATGGATGGCTTTAAAGCCACACAAAGCATTCGACAGGGTAAAGGAGGGAAACAGCATCAAGATATGATTATTATTGCTATGACCGCCAATGCAATGGCAGGCGACAAAGAGAAATGTTTGGCCGCTGGAATGAACGACTACCTTGCTAAGCCAATAAATAAAGCTGCACTGGCTAAAATGATTAACCAGTACATCAAAATAACTGCCCGTTAGTTTATCTCTCTAAATGCTTCCGGACTTAGGTGATGGCGACTAAGCAATTTATAAAACTCGGTACGATTACGCTGAGCTATCTTTGCCGACTGGGTAATATTGCCGTTGGTTAATTTTAATAGTTTTACTAAATAGTCTCGTTCAAATTGATCACGTGCTTCTTGGAATGAAGGTAAGCCGCTTGGTTTATTTCTTAAGGCATTATTGATCAAGTCAACACTAATAATTGGCTCTGTTGATAGCGCGATGCTCTGTTCAATGACATTTTCAAGTTGGCGAATATTCCCTGGCCACGGTGCAGTGATTAATAGTTCCATCGCTTCTTGTGAAAAGCCAGTGATCCTAGTATTGCCGCCCTGAGTTTTCTTCTTTGCTAGGAAATGTTGGGCTAAAAGCGGAATGTCTTCACGGCGCTCTGACAGCGGTGGCAGCTCTAATTCGACAACATTTAACCGATAGTACAAGTCCTCTCTAAATTTCCCTTCTAAAATTGCTTTGCGTAAGTTTTTATGGGTAGCGCAAATAATTCGTACATCAACACTTACCGCTGTGGTGCTACCGACTGGCCGAATTTCCTTTTCTTGCAGTGCTCTTAACAGTTTTACTTGGAAACTTAATGGCATATCGCCAATTTCATCAAGAAATAAGGTACCTTGATCACTGGCTTCAAATAAACCGACATGACGCTTTTCTGCGCCAGTAAACGCGCCTTTTACATGACCAAATAACTCAGACTCCAGTAATGCTTCTGGGATCGCGGCACAGTTAATCGCGGTAAATGGCTGATCTTTTCTAGGACTTGCTTGGTGAATAGCTTTAGCCAGCAACTCTTTACCAGTGCCACTTTGGCTATAAATTAATAAGCTAAAGTCACTTTGCGCTACTTGTTTAGTTTGCTGTAGTAACTGAGCCATCTTTGAGCTACGGCTAATAATGTCTTTGCGCCAATGTTCGGTATCAGCTGGTGAATTACCGGAAGGTTGCAGCTTCAATGCTTGCTCTACCGTTTCCAACAAAACCTGACTTTCAAATGGTTTAGTTAAAAAGCTGAAAACCCCTTGTTTGGTGGCGTTAATCGCGTCGGGGATGGTGCCATGAGCGGTCATGATCACAACCGGCAGTTGTGGCTTTTGTTGCCTAACTTGCTCAAACAAGGCAAAGCCGTCCATGCCTTCCATTTTTAAATCACTGATCACCATATCTGGCTCAACACTGGAGATTATGCCTAAGGCAATTTTGGCATTTTCGGCCGATTCAACTTGGTAGCCAGCCGCGGATAGTCGAATACTGAGCAAACGCAACAAGCTTGGGTCGTCATCAACAATAACAATACGTTTTGACGCACGATCTAAAGTTTGACTAGTCATTATTGATTCTCCCGAGTACTGAGTTGAGCTTCAATAGCCTTGAGCTGTTTGATTTTGTCATTTAAAGAATTGATCGCATTTTGTTTCATGGTATTGGTTAGCTTAAGTTGGGCAATTGTTTGCTTATTTTGTGATGATTGCTTCTCTTGCGCTTGTATCAACAGTAATTGTTGGTTCAACTGATCGCGCAACAAAGTGATTAAGGCTAAATCTTCACTAGAAACATGGGCAAACAGGTATTGATTAAACGCGCCATCATTAAGCATCGACTTGGCAATATAAGGATTATGAATTGGCGCCGAAGGCAAACTATGAAGCATAAGCAAGTAAATTTGTGCATTGGTTTGGTTATTCGTCACTCGTTGCTTTTGCAGCGCTATTTCGGCTGATAATTGTTTAGGCTCTAATGCTTTTATCCATTGATAATAAGCACCTAAATCTACTGGCTTTTCGCCGGTAGAGTGCTGAGAAAATGCACCACTGAACTGACTGCAGCCAGTAAGCAAGAGGCTAATAAGTAAGCCGATTATTGGGGCGTTTTTAGGAAATTTTTTCATTGTATTCCTTCGTTTTTGTGAGTCGTAGTGCGGCTAGTTGTGTTGATGACCTGAAGGCTCAAGATAAATTGCCCTTGGTAAAGTGACGGTAAAGGTTGTGCCATGGTTGTCGGGTTCTTGGCTAGAACTAATGTCAATTTGACCATTCAAACGCATCACTAGCTCTTTCACTATGGTCAAACCTAAGCCACTACTTTTAATGTCACCAGTATCAGGCGCTGCACCTTGATAAAATGCCTCGAAAATACGTCGCTGATCGGTTTCGCTGATACCATCGCCATTATCACTAACCTTTAAAATTAGAGCTTGTTTATCAATGTCTGCACTTATCGTTAGTTCGCGCTTAGCCGGGACATATTTAATGGCGTTTGACACTAAATTTTCAATAATTACCGCGAGTTGCTTGCGATTGCTGTAAACCGCGATGGCGGGAATATCTAACCGTAACTGTAAAGGCTTTTTATCAAGCGTTAAGCGATGCTGACTAATGACTTGTTCAATAAGTGGCAACAGTTCGAATTTCTCACTGTCTTGCAAGCTAGTTGAGTCGAGCACGATATTAAATGCCAGTAAGTCTTCAATAAGCTGCTGTAGTCGGCTGACATTGCTAACAATGATTTGACTGACTTCATATTGACTAGCATTTAATTGACCAAGGCTATTATCATCCAGTAACGAGCTGCCTTCTCGAATTGCTGCCAACGGGGTTTTGAGTTCATGGGATATATGGCGAATAAAGCTTGATTTTTGTAGTTCTAAGGCGTGTAGCCGAGTGCGCATAATATCTAATGCATTGGCTATTTCTTTAACTTCTGCAGACCCTGATATCTCAATTTTTTGTTCAAACTTACCTTGTTCTAATACCTGTATTTGTTTAACCAACTGCTTGAGTGGTCGAGTAATTAACAGCGTGAAAATACCTGCGATAAAAATAGATATAGGGATAATTAATAAGCTTTTGTAAATTAAGCTATCAACATTTTGTTGCTGGTTTCTTATTTCTAGCGCGGCAACTTGAATGAGTTGACCACTTCGCTCATTAATAGCGTGATTAAGATCGGCGATTTGCTGAAAAACTCGCTCAGTTTCTGATAGTTCATCAAACGATGGTGGTAAACGTGGCAACTTAATCGCTACCTGCGACAATATTTCAGTCAGCGACGCTAAGGCACTGGTAAGCTTAGGGTCTTGCATCAGGTTAAATTGATTTTCAATAACACTGATGGCTTTAAAGTGTTCAACACTGAATCTATCAAGCAATTCCTCATCGCGTAACACGATAAATTGATTAGCAAAACGTTCGGCTTTTGTTAATGCTAAGGTTAACGCTTCATTTGCTTCTACTAATGCTGAGACCTCTAAAACAGTCTGTGCTCCTTCATTAGATACGTTTTTGGTTTGTTCCGCCATAAATACTAACGTTGCTAACAGTGGTGCCAACACTAAAGTAAAGCCGAGTACGGTTAGTCGCTTAATCGACAGTTGGGCGACGTGTTGTAACGTTTGATTAAACTTGGTGAGTATTAAAGACATTAATTTTCTTTTACCAGCTAGAGAAACACCCTCAGTTTGTATGCGGTTTATAGCACAAATTCAACACTGTCGCTAACTGGCAACAGTTGGTTTTTCATTAGTTTCTGTTTGTAACTGACTGAAATTTAATTATAAGTTTTCTATACTGAGATTGATGTTAATTAAATTTGCGAAGAAATTTCTTTTAGTGTCGCTAACTAGCAACGGTTTTTGTGTTTTTTTGAGGATGTATTTGCTGGTTTTTTAAATAAATCAAATAAAAACAGTGGGTTATAAATGTTGGTGTGTTAGCTGCAATATCAGGTTCAGTTCAGGGGGGTTAACCACCTGCAAATATAATCAATACCTGTATTTAGATAAAAAACAAGGAAACAACCATGAAAAACATTAGCCTTTTAAAACTCTCTGCGTTCGTCGTTATTGGTGCCGCGTTATCTTCCGTAGTCAAAGCAGATAATAACCTTGCTGACAAAGCCAAAGCTGATGCTAAAGCTAACGTTGCGGTAGAAAAGTCATCAGTTGCGCGCTCTGCCAATGTAAAGGCAGACGAAGTTGTTGCACATACCGAGTTATTTGAGCCATTAGACGCTGATAAAAATGGTGTTATAACTGAAGTTGAGTTAGGTAGTGCCAACAATGAACTCCTTAAAAAAGAATTCAAAAAAATTGATGTTAATGCTGACAACGGTATTAGCCAACAAGAGCTAAAAGATTACTTAGCGAAAGTAGAATTAAAAACTAATATCTAAAATCAGCCTTTTTAATATACAACTGTGATCTTTCCTTTTTGCCGATTGTTCCCCAACCTACAATCGGCTTTTTTATCGGGAGATTTTTTAGATGATTAACCACAGGTGAGAAAATGACTGAAGCTATTTCACGTTGTGTGCACATGGATGACTGGATTTTTGAAGTAAAAATGGTTCGTGCACTTAAAGTTGATAGCTATGGAAAGCCCTACAAAGCAATTGCGCAAATGAACATCAATGGTGATTTTGCCTTTTTAGATGGTGCACTACATGCGAGTGACCAACAATTTACTGCTCAAGATCTACAAACTTTCAAAGCCATGTGCCAGCGCTTGGGTGTTAAAGAGTTACGGCTGGGTAATGAGTCCCAGTTAGCCGTTGCTGAAAATGCCACACTCTCGATTGAATGTGATACTAAAGATAATAAGAAAGTTGCGACTCAGGCGGAGCAACTTAAAATTGCTTAATCGACATTTGCAAAAATATTTGGTTGCATGTTTTTATCCTAGGTTAGCGTTAGTTATTGTTATTTGTCATTGTTTACCGTTAAAAGGCCGGCTGTTAAAAGTTTACCATTAAAGGTTTGTAGTATACGGCTTGCTGATTATCGTTTGGTCTATTGATTTTATCTGCTGCCTTTCGCTATTGGGTAAGCGTAGTAAAAGTGATAGCCTTAGCTGAACAATAACACTTGAACAATAACAATAATTTCGAGCTATTCGATAGGATAAATCATGAAAAAGATGCTGGGCACTTTAATCCCGTTAGCCTTACTCACTGGTTGCAACCCCGCGCCAACGCAGCAAACCGTCAGCGAACCAATGCCGGTAAAAGCGTTTGATGCTAAAAACGCCATTACTGAGCAATCATACACTCAACACGTTAAAACACTTGCTTCTGATGAATTCGGTGGTCGAGCACCAGGCACCGAAGGTGAAGAACTTACGGTGAACTATTTAGTTTCCGCGTTTAAAGATATTGGTTTAGCACCAGCCAATGGTGATAGCTATACCCAAAATGTGCCATTGGCGTCAGTGGAAGTGATTAACAGCCCAACATTAACGTTTTCAGGAGCAGGGCAAGACTTAGCATTAAAATATGGTGCTGACCAAGTGGTGTGGACACGTCGCCAAATTGATCAGGCTGCAATTGAAAATAGCGAATTAGTGTTTGTTGGTTATGGCATTAATGCACCAGAGCGTAACTGGAATGACTATCAAGATATTGATGTGACAGGCAAAACGGTAGTGATGTTAATTAATGACCCAGGTTACGCAACCCAAAACCCAGAATTATTTAATGGCAATGCCATGACCTATTATGGTCGTTGGGATTATAAATTTGATGAAGCCGCACGCCAAGGTGCAGCTGGCGCCATCATTATTCATGATACTAAGCCTGCGGCTTACGGTTGGCCAACAGTTAGTGCCAGTTGGACAGGTCCACAGTTTGATATGGTTCGAACAAATAAAGGGGATGATTTATCAGCCATTGAGGGCTGGATTACTTACGATTACGCCCAAGCCTTGTTTGCTAAATCAGGCTTAGTGTTGTCGGAAATGTATCAGGCCGCTCAAACGCCAGGCTTTAAAGCTGTCCCTATGCCAGTAAAGGCTAGTGTCGCGGTGCAAACGCAATTAGCTCAAGTTAATTCACGCAATGTTGCCGCCATGATTGAAGGAAGCGAATCACCCGAAGATGTGTTTATTTACATGGCACATTGGGATCATATTGGTACAAACCCTGAAGCCGAAGGCGATGGCATTTACAATGGCGCCTTAGACAATGCCACTGGAACCGCTGGTTTGATTGAGTTAGCAAAAGCATTCGCTGCGTTAGAAGAAAAACAGAAGCGCTCGGTAATGTTTTTAGCGGTAACTGCTGAAGAACAAGGCTTATTAGGCTCAGCTTATTATGCCGCACATCCATTGGTACCTTTGGATAAAACCATTGGTGGCTTAAATATGGATGGCTTAAATAATTTTGGCCGAACTAAAGATGTGACCGTTATTGGTAAAGGTATGAGCGAACTGGAAGGCTATTTAGCGACTCGAGCTAAAGAGCAAGGTCGTGAATTAAAAGCGGATGCAGAAGCGGAAAAAGGTTATTTCTATCGCTCAGATCACTTTGAATTAGCTAAGTTTGGTGTACCAATGCTATATCCTAACTCGGGTTATGTTCATAATGATAAAGGCATTGAATACGGCGAGCAGAAATCAATGGAATACCTGAAAAACCATTACCACGGCCCAAGTGATGAATATGATGATTCTTGGGTAATGGATGGGGCGATTGAAGATTTACAGCTTTATTTCTTGACCGGTCTTGATGTGATTAATTCAAACCAATGGCCAAATTGGCATCAGGGCTCAGAATTTAAAGCGGCTCGAGATGAGTTGCGACCATAACTGTTTGATAATTTTATTTTATAAAAGCGCTTAATAAGCGCTTTTTTTTCGGAATAAATAACTTAAGCTCAGTTTAAATTCAGTAAATAGCAGTTTGTTACTGGAAAGTTTCGGTAATCGCCCAATAATATGCGACAGAAGTGGTGGTAATATTTTTTTAGTAAAACTATAGTATCCTCTGAGTAATTTTAAGTGTAGTTCTTTGAAATAAATCAATTTTACAAAACATTGCTGGTGCATTAATTTGATTTAGCGCAACACTTATTTTCAAATTGCGAATTTTTTCAGTTTAAAACCCAAACAGGTTTAAGAAATTTTATGACTAATTCATCATCAAATGGCAAGGAAGTCTTATTTCCAGAGTCAGAACAACTGGTTTCTATTACCGACACCCGCGGTGTGATTACTTATGCTAACGATATTTTTTGCGATGTCGCAGGTTATACCCCTGAAGAACTCATTGGTAAACCGCATAATATTGTTCGCCATGGTGACATGCCAAAAGCGGCATTTGCTGACCTTTGGGATAAGTTACAGCGTGGTGACTCTTGGCGTGGTTTAGTAAAAAACCGCTGTAAAAATGGTGATTATTATTGGGTGGATGCGTTTGTAACGCCGTTATATGAAAATGGTGTGGTTACTGGTTATCAATCGGTACGTTGTAAACCGACGCAAGAAGCGAAAGACAAAGCTCAAGCGCTTTATGATGCAATTAATCAAGGTAAATCAGTTACTGATTTTCATGCAAATCAAGGGCTAAAAAATGGCTTAGCTGCTGCCGCAACGGTTATTGCTGCGGTGGCAACTGCTTGGTTGTCAGGTAACTTCTTATTAGCTCTGATCCCACTGCTATTAATGGCGGCGATTGTCGCGATTTATTCAGAAGAACTGATCAGCTTCCCTGCCTATGCCAGTGACATTAAAACTAAGTTTGATAGCCCAACCCGACTTATTCTAAGTGGCAAAGGGAAAATAGGTATAATCGATTATCCTATACAAATTCTTTGTGCCAAAATTAGAACGATTTTAGGGCGTGGTAATGATTCAGGTCGCAATCTAAAAACTGTTGCGGAGGCACTGCAAGCTTCAGCGGCTAAGTCTTTTGAAGGGATCATGGAAGAAAGCTCACACCTAGATCAGCTAGCTACTGCCATTACTCAAATGAGTAGCACCATTGATGAAGTTAGCCGAAATACTACGGGTGCTTATGACAAAGTTAAAGCAGCGCAAGCTACCTGTGGTGATGCCATTGATGTGGTGAGCTCAAGCCAACACAAAATTAGTGTTTTGGCGAATGACGTTGAAAATGCCGCGAACACGGCAAATAAGTTGGTGGCAGATGCCGATGAAATCGCTAGTATTATGGCGGAAATCGAAGGTATTGCTGATCAAACAAACCTGTTAGCACTAAATGCGGCGATTGAAGCTGCTCGAGCGGGTGAGCAAGGTCGTGGCTTTGCGGTTGTTGCCGATGAAGTGAGAACCTTAGCTGGCCGCACGCAAGGTGCAACCGAGCAAATTCGCGGTTCGGTAAAAGGACTACAAGAGACCCTAGTTTCTTGGAGTTCATTGATGTTAACGAGCAAAGACAATGCCGAGCAGTGTGATAAAGAATCGATGCAAGCAAAAGAATCAATGGATAATGTCATTGAAATGATGAATGAACTTGGTGATGTTACCGCGCAAATCTCAACTGCTGCCGAAGAACAGTCTGTTGTTGCTAATGAAATCACCCAAAGCGTTCACACCATAAGTGGCATCTCACATGAAAATACAGAAATAGCACGCCAGGTTGAAAATAATAGTGTGAGTGTATTTAAGAATGTTGAAGATATTGAAGGTATGAGTACTACCTTTAAATAAGTTACTTTATTAGTAACTTTCAATATCAAAGTAAATAGCAAGCTGCGATAACTTAACCGTTATCGCAGCTTTTTTGTTGTTATAAAGCGCTATTGGTGTTTTAACCAAGTGATAAAAACATCGACAAATTTATACCACAAAGAGCAACAAGCTTTAGCCTTGCAGGTGGTTACCAGATACTTTTATCAGCGTTGATAATAGAGGGCTTTCTTTAGTGTATGCCAGCACAATTTCTCGACTTAGCGATAAGCGTTCAATTGGCCGAAAGACGATGTCTTTGTGGGATAACACTTCATTATAGGCAGGTAAAATTGCGCACCCGACGCCAGCGCTTACCAAACCTAAGGCATAATCAATAGTTTGAATTTGCGCGCGAATATCCAGCGTAATTCCCGCTTGAACTAAGACTTCCTCTAATTGCTGCCAAGCATTACAGGGAGATCGCTTTATCATGGCCAGTTGTTCAAAATCCGCTAATGCGACCGTTGAATTTAGCGATAACGGGTGATCATAAGGCATTGCCAGTAAATACTTTTCCTGCCAAAGTGCTAACGCAGTTTCGCCACTTAATAGCTCTTCTTTGGTGACAATTCGAGCATCGCAAGTGGCGTCTGGGTTCACTAAAGTTAAGGCCATACTGGGTGCCTTGCTGGTGAAGTCTTTTAGCAAAGCGCTCATGCGCTTGACCCCTAAACCTTTAGTTACACCCAGTTTAAATTCAGGGTGATTGACTGATTCATTAAAAGTTGCGGTAATCGCACTGGCTTGGCCTAATAATTTCTTTGCCAGCGGATAGAGTTTTTCACCTGCTGGCGTTGGTTTAATACCGCGAGCATGCCGTGAAAACAAGATGACGTTAAGCATGGCTTCTAATTGCGCAATAGCTGCAGAAATTGACGGCTGCGCAATAAAACATTGCTTGGCTGCGGCGCTAAAGCTTTGGCCTTCATATACTGCGATAAAGTATTTAAGTGAGCGTAAGTCCATGTATTCTAATTATCTTTTGTTAGGGCTTAAGTTAAGCTTTAACTTAACGGGCTTTAAATTATGTCTTGCTAAAGCCTGCTTATTGCTGGTGTATTTAATGTATAGTTAAAAACTATAGCTAGTCTAGTGAAAATGTATTTTAACTTTAGCTAAAGCTTGATTAGCATGGAAAGATATTCTTTGAACCACGTCTAATTTGAACAACACTTAATTTGGACAACTTTATTTGGACAACATTATGAGCGATGCAAAACGTGCTGCCTTTAATTGGCAAGATCCCCTGTTACTTGAATCATTACTTACTGAAGAAGAGCGCTTAATTCGCGATAGTGCGCATGATTATTGCCAAGAGCAATTAATGCCGCGCATTCTTAATGCCAATCGCAATGAACATTTTGATGTAGAGATAATGCGAGAACTGGGGTCACTCGGGCTTTTAGGGGCGACCTTGCCAGAGCAATATGGCTGTGCAGACGTTAACTATGTTTCCTATGGCCTTATTGCCCGAGAAGTTGAACGAGTGGATAGCGGCTACCGAAGTGCAATGAGTGTTCAGTCGTCATTGGTGATGCATCCGATATTTGCCTATGGCAGCGAAGCGCAAAAACAGCAGTATTTGCCAAAATTAGCAACCGGTGAACTGATTGGTTGCTTTGGTTTAACTGAACCGAATTCTGGCTCTGATCCGGCGAGCATGGCAACCCGAGCGGTTGCAGTTGACGGTGGTTACCAATTAACCGGCAGTAAAATGTGGATCACTAATTCGCCGGTCGCCGATATTTTTGTGGTCTGGGCCAAGCTTGATAATGTTATCCGTGGCTTTATTTTAGAGAAAGGCATGGCTGGGCTGTCGGCTCCAAAAATTGAAGGCAAGTTCTCATTAAGAGCGTCAATTACTGGCGAAATCGTAATGGATAATGTCTTTGTACCTGCTGACAATATCTTGCCTCATGCCCAAGGCTTATCAGGGCCATTTGGCTGCTTAAATAAAGCTCGTTACGGCATTGCTTGGGGTGCGCTGGGTGCGGCTGAATTTTGCTGGCATAGCGCGAGGCAATACACCTTAGATCGTCAGCAGTTTGGTCGGCCATTGGCACAAACTCAGTTAATTCAAAAGAAATTGGCGGATATGCAAACTGAAATTACTACCGGTTTATTGGCATGTTTACAGGCTGGACGTTTAATGGATGAAGGACAGCTACCAACCGAGTCTATTTCACTAATTAAACGTAACTCATGTGGTAAAGCATTAGATATTGCGCGAATGGCTCGTGATATGCACGGCGGCAACGGTATTGCCGATGAGTTCCATGTTATTAGGCATGTGATGAACTTAGAAGCAGTCAACACCTACGAAGGCACTCACGATGTCCATGCGCTAATTTTAGGGCGAGCACAAACCGGCTTGCAGGCATTTTTCTAGCGTTAAATTTTTAAGCTAATTTTTTATATTGATTTTTCTGTGCTGATTTTAATACCCAGAACTTTTTAAAAAAATAATAAAAAGGATATTTATGGTCGATCGCAACCAATTGGTAAAAGAAAACTTTGTTCGCTTTGTTGAATCAGAGCAATTGCCGGCGCTTTCTAGCACTAAAATGCCTGAAGAAGTGGGCTTAAGCCATCAGGCGTTGATTGATTTATTTGACTCGCAATTGATTAGTCGCCATTTAGAC
This sequence comes from Colwellia sp. MEBiC06753, assembly GCF_053470325.1. Taxonomy (NCBI): domain Bacteria; kingdom Pseudomonadati; phylum Pseudomonadota; class Gammaproteobacteria; order Alteromonadales; family Colwelliaceae; genus Colwellia; species Colwellia sp. MEBiC06753. Next base: position 30,298 of record NZ_JBQMTM010000011.1, read on the forward strand.
TTTCAGTCGCGGGACATGCAAAAGCAAGGGCAAAGTTTTTATACCATTGGTAGTGCTGGCCATGAAGGTAATGCTGTTTACGCCAAAGCGTTTAATGTTGATGATATGGCATTTTTGCATTACCGCAGCGGCGCTTTTTGCATTCAACGCTCGAAAGAGGCGGGGCTTGGCGCACCAATTGATGAAATGTTGTTATCGTTTGCGGCATCCAGTGACGATCCTATCTCTGGTGGTCGCCATAAAGTCTTAGGCTCGAAAGCATTAAATATTCCCCCACAAACCAGCACCATCGCCTCGCATTTACCCAAAGCGATGGGCGCCGCTTTTGCCATTGGGCTGGCGTCACGATTAAATCATCAAGGCACAATGCCTAATGATAGCGTGATTATCTGTAATTTTGGTGATGCTTCAGCTAACCACTCAACGGCGCAAGGGGCAATTAATAGCGCCGCTTGGTGCGCCTATCAGTCGATCCCGATGCCAATTGTGTTTATTTGTGAAGATAATGGCATTGGAATTTCAACCTCAACCCCTAAAGGCTGGATTGCCGCTAATTTCCAGCACAGAGCTGGTATTCAATATTTGTATTGTGACGGCTTAAACCTGATAGATACTTATGAAAAAACCAAACTTGCCGCCAAGATTGCACGCGAGCAGCATCGACCGGTGTTTTTGCATGTCAATATGGTGCGGTTATTAGGGCATGCAGGATCTGATGCCGAGTTTGTATATCGTGATGAAGCGAAAATTGCTGAAATAGAAAGCCAAGATCCATTACTGCACAGCGCCCAATTATTACTCACTCATCAGGTGCTAAGTAAGCAGGACATTATTAATCGTTATCATGATGTTGCCAAGCTTATTGCGTCACGGGTGAATGCTGCCATTACAAAACCAAAATTAGCAAATGCCAAAGAGGTCATGAACAGCATAGTGCCTGATGGGTTAACTGCAAAGCAGTGCAGTGAGCTTTATCGCAAAGTCTCTAAGCAAGAGCGGGAACAGCTTTTTAGTCATGATAAACATAATTTGGCGAAACCTCAGCACTTAGCCAAGTTAATTAACTGGACGCTATTGGATGCACTGGCAGAACAACAAAATATCGTGATGTTAGGGGAAGATATTGCACGAAAAGGTGGCGTTTATAACGTTACCACTAAGCTAAGTGAACGCTTTGGTAAAAATCGCGTGATGAATACTTTGCTTGATGAGCAGTCGATACTCGGTGGCGCGATTGGCTTGGCACACAATGGCTTTTTGCCGATGCCGGAAATTCAATTTTTGGCTTATGTCCATAACGCTGAAGATCAAATTCGTGGTGAAGCGGCAACCCTGTCGTTTTTTTCCAACAAACAGTTTACTAACCCTATGGTTATTCGAGTGGCAGGATTGGCTTACCAAAAGGGCTTTGGTGGCCATTTTCATAATGACAATTCATTTGCCGTATTTCGTGATATTCCCGGGGTGATATTAGCTTGCCCATCAAACGGTGAAGATGCCGTGGAGATGATGCGCAGTGCAATAAAGCTAGCGCAAGAGCAACAAAGAGTGGTGATTTTCTTAGAGCCAATTGCGCTTTATATGACTAAAGATTTAGCGGAAGAAGGTGATGGCAAATGGACATTCCCTTATCACTATCAAGCGCTAGCTGATCATAAAATAAATACGGGCATTCGCGTGCATGGCAATGGTCAACAGCTGTGTATTTTAACCTATGGCAATGGCTGTTATTTGTCGAGGCAGGCGCAGCAACAACTCGCAGCTCAAGGTATCGAGATTAGCGTTGTCGATTTACGCTTTCTGGCACCACTTGATGAAGCTGGCATAGTTAAACAGGTTAATGATTTTTCTAAAGTGCTAATTGTTGATGAATGCCGAGAAACGGGTTCAATTAGCGAAGCTTTGGTGACGCTACTTACCGAGCAAATGCCAAATTCAGCTGATATTAATATCAGCCGAATTACCGCCAAAGATAGCTTTATTCCATTAGGTGCTGCGGCTTATCATGTACTGCCCTCAACTCAACAAATTGTTAATAAAGTGATTGAGTTAGTGAAGAATTAGCCAAGAGCAACAGACCTTCGTTTATTGGTTTATATATTGGTTGATGTTTGGGTTTAAGTATTGGTGAGCAGCTGTTCGCGCTTGTGAAACGGTGTTGGCTATGTAATGGTATATTTGTACAGATAGAAAATACCGCGCTACAACAATAATAAATGAATAGTAAAACTAAATAATTATGAGTGATTTTCAAGCGATAAAACCAAGCGAGCATCAAAGCTTAACTGTTAGTCCAGCGATTGATTGGGCATTTATAGCCAATCAGCACCATTTGTCGGTAACGGTAAATGAGCTATTGCAGGCAGCGTCAAGTTACCCACTATTTTTTATTGAAAATAGTGAAACTAAAACTATGTCGATTGCGGCATTAACCTCGTTTGCCTTAAACAGTAATGTGCTGGCTAATGACCAAGGTGAACATCAACTGGCTTATATTCCATTTGCCGCCAGTGCTATGCCATTTGCCTTAGGTATGGATCCTGACAATGATAAAAATATTGTGCCGTATCTCAACATGGACAGTAATTTGGTAGGTGATGAAAACGGTAAGCAATTGTTTGAAAACGAACAGCCAACTGACTACTTTAAAAAGATTAATCAGCAGCTTGAACAAATGTATTACAGCCAAGTGGCAACCGGTAAATTCATCAAACACATGAAAGAATTAGGTGTTATTCAAGCAGTCGATTTAGTGCTGTCGTTGGCAAGTGGCGAAAACAGCACGTTAACAGGACTTTACTATTTAGACGAAGAAAAACTCAACAGTCTAGAACAAGCTCAGCAAACTGAGTTATTGGCCCAAGGCTATTACGGGCCTATTTATGCAATGTTATCGTCATTAACTCAAATTAATCGGCTGATCCAAGGCCACGCGAAATTGGGTGAAGGTATCGTTGGCGTTAAGCTAAATGTCGTTAATAAACAGAGTTATTAACTGAAAGTTCAGCAGACCCTAATAATAAGAATTATGCCAACAAAACTAACTTCACTACTAACCTTTAGCTTTTTCGCCTCTGCCATTTGCTACCTTTTACTGATAAATAGCACACCATTTTTGGGGCAGTTTGCAGTTAAAGCGTTACCAATATTTTGTTTAATAATAATTGCGCTCATTAATTTATCCGGTGTAACTCGATTATTGACCGTAGCGGCGTTGGTTGCTTCAGCGATTGGCGATATTATGCTGGCATTAACCATTGAACAAAGTTTTATTTTTGGCTTAGCAGCGTTTCTAGTAGCGCAATTACTTTATGCCATTAATTACTTTCGGTTACGCAGCGTAAAGCTATTGGCTTACCAAAAACTAATGACTATTGCCATTTGCTTGTTTGCAGCTGCAATGGCGTTTGTAGTGTTACCGAAAACAGCTGATTTAATGATATCTGTTGCCATATATTTAGCCGTTATCACCTTAATGGCAATTGCTGCATGGCAAAGTCGGTTATCCAAGTTAGTCGGCGTTGGTGCGTTAAGCTTTTTATGCTCAGACGCTATTCTCGCCTTGAGTATTTTCAGCACACCGTTAGCTTATTCTAGTCACTGGGTGATGCTAACTTATTATGCCGCGCAGTACTTAATGTTAACTGGGGTTAGGCAGTCGGAGTTTAGCCGTACGCTGCCAAATTAAGGTAAATATTAACATCGAACTTATGCTAAAGCTTAGGATGCCGGCAAATACTATTGTGCTGGTGTCACTCGCTAGCAATAGCCATAATGCAGCGCTTGTGACAACTAAGCGTAGTGGTTCACCATAAATTGACCAGCCCTTTTGCGCTTGAATAGCGCTAATTACCACAAGATTATAGGTGCCAATTAGGCATAACACTAAATTAACTGAGCTGGCAAAAGAGCGAGCATTCAGCATAAATACAAATACTAAAGCTAAACAACTAATAAACTGAATGGCTAAATAGTACTTAATAGTTTTTGGCAGTGGCGTTTCATATTTACTGATGGTTTTAGTGGTAATGTATTGTCTTGGTGCTTGCTCAGATACATCTTGTGGACGCCAACCTGGCGGCTTAAACCAAAGCTTTACTTTGTCTTGCCAGCGCTTAGTGTGCAGTGCGTCTAATAACAAATACCAATAAACTTGTATATTAGCCCAAATAGGGTTCCAGCTATTTAATTGATGGCTGACGCCGTAAACAATATCAACATCAGGTTTTTCTGTCTGAAATGAACCAAATAGCTTATCCCAAACAATAAATACTCCAGCAAAATTCTTATCAATATAATCGCGATTTAATGCATGGTGAACGCGATGGTGACTAGGTGTTACAAAGATTGCTTCAAACCATGCTGGCAGTTTATTGATATGGCGAGTGTGTACCCAAAACTGGTAGATAAGATTTAACGAGCCACAGGCGACAAGCAAATAAGGACTAATGCCGATAAACGCGAGTGGTAAAAAGATTAACCAGCCAAAAGCGCTTGGTGTGCCAGTTTGACGCAATGCCGTAGTTAAATTGTATTCTTCACTGGAGTGATGCACCACATGTGAACCCCACATAATAGCGATGCGGTGGCCAAAACGATGCACCCAATAATAACCTAAGTCGTAAGCGATAAACGCTAAAAGCCACAGCCAAGGCTCATTATTAGGAAATTGAAAAATGGCATAATGTTGATAGATCCAAAAGTAGGCTGATAACGGGATCATCGCCATTAGTATGCCGCTAATTCGGCTGAATATGCCTAAGCTTAATGAACTTAACGCGTCATTAAATCGGTAATAGTGCGTACCCCTAATACGATCAACAACTAATTCGATGATAATGAGTAATAAGAAAAATGGAATTGCAGTAACTATAAAGCTCATAACAGCAAAATTTAAACGAATCCTGATGACACTATAGGTTATATTAAAGACAAAGTATTGATCTGGCTACGATATTTTGTGACTACATAAGTCACCCTTAGTTGACTTATGCGATGAAGCGAAGCGGCCAATAAACCTGTAAAAATTAACTATAAAAAAGCCCACAATATTGTGGGCCTAGAAATGTCGGCATGGAAAAGAGGATTTTTAAAAGTAGAGGTTAAAAAGGCTAGTAAAAATTAACTGGCCAATTAATTAACTACCTTTAACACGCTGAATATCAGCGCCTAAGGCTTGTAATTTATCTTCAATATGTTGGTAGCCGCGATCAATATGATAAATACGATCAACCTGAGTTTCTGATGTTGCCACTAAGCCGGCAATCACTAAACTTGCCGAAGCGCGTAAGTCAGTTGCCATCACTTGTGCACCATTTAATTCAGTAACGCCAGTGGTAATTGCGGTATTGCCTTCAAGAGCAATATCTGCACCCATACGTTGCAGCTCAGGCACGTGCATAAATCGGTTTTCAAAAATCGTTTCGGTAATGCGAGCCGAACCTTCAGCTAAGACATTTAGCGTAACAAACTGTGCCTGCATATCGGTAGGAAATGCTGGGTGCGGAGCCGTTTTAACGTTTACCGCTTTCGGGCGTTTGGTCATTGAAAGTTCAATCCAATCTTCACCAGTGGTGATGTCAGCGCCAGCTTCTTGTAATTTACTTAATACCGCATCAAGGGCTTTAGGTTCGGCGTTTATGCATCTAACTTTACCTTGGGTTACCGCAGCAGCGACTAAAAAGGTACCTGTTTCAATGCGATCAGCCATAACGCGATGTTGACCACCATGCAGTTTTTCAACGCCTTCAATGGTAAGCATATCAGTACCAGCACCAGAAACTTTGGCACCTAAAGCGTTAAGGCAATCGGCTAAGTCAACAATCTCTGGCTCGCGTGCAGCATTTTCGATAATCGTTGTGCCGTCAGCAAGCGCGGCTGCCATCATTAAGTTTTCAGTGCCAGTAACACTAACGGTATCCATGAAAATGGTGGCACCTTTTAAGCGACCATTGGTTTTCGCTTTGATATAACCATGATCGACTTCAATATCAGCACCCATTAACTTTAGGCCGTGAATATGTAAATCAACCGGACGAGCACCAATAGCACAGCCACCAGGTAATGAAACTTCAGCATGACCAAATTTTGCTAATAAAGGACCAAGCACCAATATTGAGGCACGCATAGTTTTTACTAATTCGTATGAGGCAATATGCTGATCAATTGAACCTGCAGTAATTGATAAGCTGTTTTCATCTAACCACTCAACGTGAGCACCTAGCTGATTTAATAATTTGATGGTGGTGTTGATATCGTTCAGACGCGGTACATTGCTAATGAACACTTGTTCATCAGTTAGAATAGCTGACATCAAAATTGGTAAGGCGGCGTTTTTAGCACCAGAAATAGTGACTTCGCCATGTAGTGGATTACCACCATTAATTTTAAATGAATCCAAGGGCTTATATCTTATTAATGGTTAAAGGGGAAGGTTAAACATTTTGTCTTTTTTCCATTGCTCTGGCGTAAAAGTTTTTACCGTTAAAGCATGGATTCGACCATCATTTATTGCTGGCGCTAATGGCTTTGAAATAGCCTGCTGCTTTTTAACTCGGCTTAATTCACCGAATATTTCAGCTACCGCGATGACTTTACATTGCGAGCCGTCGAATGCGACATGTAACTCGTCTAAGGTAATGGCGTCATTAATAATTTGTTCTATTTCAGAAACTTCCAAGGGAATCTCCTAATGAAAATACTAGTATGAAGGTGACGAAAGAAATTCGTCTACAGCGCTTAATTTGGCTAAGTTTAATAAATCTTCTGGTAAGTCTGCAAATGTTAACCGACACTTGCAGAGGTTTGCTTGTTCAATAAGATAAAGTAACCAAGCAAGACCGGCAGTATCAACATCTTTCACTTGATCCAAACTTATGCTCATCGCGTCTGACGTGAGTAGCGCTTTGTGCGCTTGCTTTTTTAAGGCTGATATTGAAGTGCTGTTAAGATCGCCGACTAAACTAGCGTTGTTATCAGTGATCTGGATAGACAAAGCGCTCATTAGTTTGAGCGCTCATCTGATTTAAAGGTGACATCGCGTTCAGCTTTTTCTTTTAACATAGTTGTCGCAGCAGCTATGCCTTGCTGGCGAATAATGCTGGCTAGCTCTGCTTGTTTACTATCAAGTAAGCTAACGCCCTCAGCAATCATATCAAAGGCTTTCCACTCGTCAGTTTTGTGGTTTTTACGCACTTTGAAAGAAATATCAATTGGGTTGCGGCCAGGCTCTAGCACGCGAGTATTTACTGCAACAATTTTTTCATTGCCCAGTTTTTTAGCTGGTTCAAATTCAACTTGTTGATTGTTATATAAGGTGAAGACCTGCGCGTAGGAGGTTACTAAATAGTCTCTAAAAACAGGAACAAACGCTGCGCGTTCTTCTTCGGTGGTGTTTTTTAAGTTTACGCCAATTACTTTAAAGGCTGCGTAGCGATAGTCGATATATGGCAATAGCTCTTCGCGAACAATATCTTTTAATATGTTCGGGTTTTGGCGAATAGTACTTTGCTCGTTAGCAAAACGCTTAAAGGTAATATCCGCAACTTTTTGGATCATAGTGTACGGATTCGACTTTTCCACTTCAGCATGCGCTGAAAATGCTAAAACTACTGCGAAAAAACTGCTTAAAATTTTTTTAATCATCATGTTTACTCACCACTTCCTTGGCTAAATAAAAATTGGCCAATTAACTCTTCTAATACTAATGCAGGTTTAGTATCTTCAATGTAATCGCCTGGTTCTAAAAATCCGACAGACTCATCAATAAAACCCGGCTCTAAGCCTAAATATTGCTCACCTAACAGGCCCGCGGTTAATATTGAAATAGACGTTGCTTCTGAAAAACCTTGGTACTCAGAAAATATTTCCAAAGTCACCACCGGTGTATAGTCTTCACTGTCGAGGGAAATCTTGCTAACACGGCCGACAACTACACCACCAATTTTTATTGGTGAACGTACTTTTAAGCCGCCAATATTATCAAATTTAGCGTACAGTTCATATGTGTCGCCATTGCCAGAAATGCCAGAGTTTGCCACTTTTAAAGCCAGCGCTAATAACGCAGCAATACCTAACGCGACAAAAAAACCAACCATTAATTCAACTCTTTTAGACGTCATGTCTTTCACCTAACTCAAATGAATTTTCAACCGATTAACGAGCAAACATTAATGCGGTTAATACAAAATCTAACCCTAATACCAGTAATGAAGACTGCACTACCGTTGCGGTAGTTGCTCTACTGATACCTTCTGACGTTGGTTCACAAGCGTAACCTTTGTAAACCGCTATCCATGTCACAACAAAAGCGAAAACGACGCTTTTAATTATGCCATTAAGCACATCTTTTTGAAAATCAACTTGCGCTTGCATTACTGACCAAAACGTACCGCCATCAACGCCAAGCCAATCGACACCCACTAAGTGAGCACCTAAAATACCAACAGCGGAAAAAATGGCTGCTAGCAAAGGTAAGCTGATAAAGCCCGCCCAAAATCTTGGGGCGATGACTCGTCTTAATGGGTCAATCGCCATCATTTCCATACTTGATAGCTGCTCAGTCGCTTTCATTAAACCTATTTCTGCGGTTAACGCTGAACCTGCGCGACCAGCAAATAATAGTGCCGCAACTACTGGCCCTAATTCACGAAGTAGTGATAACGCTACCATCGGCCCTAAGCTCGCTTCTGCGCCATAGCCAACTAAAATGGTATAGCCTTGAAGCGCCAGTACCATGCCGATAAAGGTGCCTGATACAATAATGATGATCAGTGATAATACGCCAACTGCGTATAACTGATTAATTAAAAGCGGAAAGCCTTTTCTTGGGTTGGGCACTTGAAATATGGCAGCAAACAGCATTAATGCAGCATGACCAAGGCCTGCAATAAAGCGTAAAGTGCTACTACCTAAATTAATTAATGCATTCATTATGATTTGCTGCCTCGCAATAATTCTTCCTTGTATGGTGGCGCCTTAAAGTGAAAGGGCACAGGGCCATCAGCTTCACCTTCGACAAACTGTTTAACCAATGGCGAGTTGGCTTTGCGCACTTCATCCGGCGTACCTTGACCGATAATTTTCTGCTCGGCAATAATATAAATATAATCGGCAATACTCATGACTTCAGGTACATCATGAGAAACCACCACTGAAGTTAGCCCCAAGGCATCATTAAGCGACTTAATAAGACGAACAATGACGCCCATTGATATTGGATCTTGGCCAGCAAATGGCTCATCGTACATGATGAGCTCTGGATCTAATGCAATCGCTCGAGCTAAGGCCGCGCGCCTTGCCATACCACCTGATAATTCGCTTGGTTTCAAATGACGTGCGCCGCGTAGACCAACGGCCTCTAGCTTCATTAAAACCATTTTTTCAATGATATGTTCAGGCAATTTTGTATGTTCGCGAATGGGGAAAGCGATATTGTCATACACCGACATTTCAGTGAATAAAGCGCCACTTTGAAATAACATGCTCATGCGCTTTCTTACGTCATAAAGCGCGCTACGGTTTAACGCCGGTATATTATGGCCATCAAACAAAATTTGGCCTGATTCAGGTTTTATTTGCCCACCAATTAATCGCAATAACGTTGTTTTACCTATGCCACTAGGCCCCATAATCGCTGTAACTTTGCCTTTAGGGATAGACAAGCTGATATTGTCGTAAATTACTCGTTGCTCACGCTTAAAGGTGATATTTTTTATTTCAACTAAGGAATCAATCATCGAACAGAGCTTAACATTGAATTAACAAGTGAGTTGTAAGAGGCGAATATTACCTTAGCAGCTAAAATTGTTCATCCGAAATTGACAATTATTTACAGATTAAATGTCACTAAGTGTGAAGTAAGCCATACTAAACTTTGCGGTTTATGAGTCGATTAGTAAATGTGTTTGTGAATTTATAACCAATAGTTAGCGTAAATCTTATTAGGCTTTTGTTGGTTTTTTAAACAAATGCCGGCATATTTACAGCTAATTTCATTTTCCTCTTTTTTTTTATCAGCTTAACAGCGACAATTTAGCTACTTATCAGGAGTGTTGAATGTTTTTGCAAGTCGTTATTTTAATCGTTTCGTTAATTGTACTGGTTTGGAGTGCTGATAAATTTGTCTATGGCGCCTCGTCTGTGGCGCGTAACTTTGGTGTTTCACCAATGATTATCGGTTTAACTATTGTCGCAATGGGGTCGTCGGCTCCAGAAATGATGGTGGCAGCAACTGCGTCAATGGCTGGCAACCCTAATACGGCTATTGGTAATGCGATAGGTTCCAATATTACCAACATCGCCTTGGTGTTAGGCTTAACCGCGCTGTTTCAACCTATGCAGGTATCTTCTTCAACCATTAAGCGTGAATTACCGTTAATTTTATTAATTACAGTTATTGCTTATTTAATGTTGATGGATGTTGAGCTTTCGTTTACCGAAGGTTGTATCTTGATGCTGGGCTTTTTTGTTTATATTGCGACATTACTGGTTATTACCTTAAAACGTGCAAAAAGCAACCCCGTTGACGACCCTATGATTGTTGAAGCTGAAGCTGAAGTGCCAGAAGCAACCAGTAATGGTATTGCATTGTTCTGGTTAATTGTGGGGATTATTTTGTTGCCACTTAGCGCTGACTATTTAGTCGATTCTGCAGTATTTATTGCCAAAACTTTTGGTGTCAGTGATTTAGTGATTGGTTTAACTATTATCGCCATTGGCACCAGCTTACCTGAGTTGGCCGCCAGTATTATGAGTATCATCAAAAAAGAAGATGATTTAGCTCTGGGTAATATTATTGGCTCTAATATTTTCAATATTTTGGCTGTGCTGTCATTGCCGGGCTTAATTGCTCCTGGAGTTATTGATGCCAGTGCTGCAACGCGCGACGCCCCATATATGGTTGGTGTCACATTACTGCTATTTGCATTATGTTTTAGCCGTAAAAAAGGTGCGTTTAGAATTACACGATTAAAAGGTGGGGTGCTGTTTTTAACCTTCATCGGCTATCAAGTGTTACTCTTTTCTAACTTGGCATAACGGAACTGAGTCTTATGAACGAATTCAACTTTATTGCCTTAGCTAAACAAGTTATTGATATTGAAACCAATGCGGTTAAAGGTTTACATAGCTTTATTAATCAAGAGTTTGCGCTAGCCTGTCAGTCAATGATGACGTGCCATGGTCGTATTATTGTTGTTGGCATGGGTAAATCCGGGCATATCGGTGGCAAAATAGCAGCGACTTTAGCCAGTACAGGTACACCCGCATTTTTTGTTCACCCCGGTGAAGCGAGTCATGGCGACCTAGGTATGATCACTAAAGATGATATTGTGCTTGCTATATCAAACTCAGGAGAAACTGGTGAAGTACTAGCGATAGCGCCAGTGATTAAACGTATCGGTGCGACCTTAATTTCAATGACGGGTAATCCAGAGTCAACATTGGCGAAGTTAGCGGAATACCATTTATGTGTGCACGTTGAACAAGAAGCGTGTCCGCTTGGTTTAGCGCCAACTTCTAGCACTACCGCAACCTTAGTAATGGGCGATGCCATCGCTGTCGCTTTGCTAAAGGCTCGTGGTTTTACTGCTGATGATTTTGCGCTTTCTCACCCAGGTGGTAGTTTGGGCAAACGCTTACTATTAAGATTGTCTGATATTATGCATACTGGCGAGCGCTTGCCGATTGTTGGTGAACGTGCGCTTATCAAAGAAGCCTTAGTTGAAGTGTCACAAAAAGGTTTAGGTATGACTGGCGTAGTCAATGAACAGGGGAGTTTAGTGGGTATCTTTACCGACGGTGATTTGCGTCGAATACTAGACAATCAAGTGGATATTCACCAAGATGTGATTGCCAATGTAATGACTAAATCGCCACGAGTTGCTGAGCAAGATATGCTGGCGGCTGAGGCACTTAAGATAATGGAAGACAAAAAAATAAATGGCTTGATTGTGGTTGATGAAGATCAAAAGCCGATTGGTGCGATGAATATGCATGACTTATTAAAGTCGGGAGTACTGTAATGGTAGAAACCCTTTATGGTGATGTTGATCAGCGCATTATTGAAAAAGCCAAAGCGATAAAGTTGCTAGTTTGCGATGTTGACGGTGTGTTTTCTGATGGCCGTATTTACTTAGGTAACGATGGTGAGGAACTTAAAGCGTTTCATACTAAAGATGGCTTCGGTATTAAAGCATTAATAAACTCTGGTGTCGAAGTGGCGATTATTACTGGCAGACGTTCGCACATAGTTGAGTCACGTATGACAGCGTTAACGGTGAAACATATTGTTCAAGGCCAAGAAGATAAAATGCCTGCGATGTTAGACATATTGAACACGCTTGGGCTTTCTCCTCAGCAGGTGGCTTACATTGGTGATGACATGGCTGATATGCCATGTATTTCGCATGTTGGTTTAGGAGTTGCCGTTCAAGACGCTCACCCTTATGTGATTAAACATGCTGATTATCAAACCTTTACCAAAGGTGGCTTTGGCGCAGTACGAGAATTGTGTGATTTAATCATGTTTAGTCAGCAAACGTTGGCTGGGGCTAAAGGCGCAAGTATATGAGCCGATTACATTGGCTCGCATTTGCCATCTTGTTGTTTAGCCTGATGACATACGGCGTTGTGCATTGGCGCAAAGCACAGACGGATAATATTAATGTTATTGATACGGAACTAACACCAGACTTTATTGCCGAAGTGTTAAACAGCGATATTTATAATGATGAAGGGAAATTGTCCTACAAAATTGAAGCCCAACGCATGGAACATTACGCTGAGCTTTCGTTTACTCGCTTGGAATTTCCTAACTATACCATTTTCCCTAAAGATAATACCTTGCCATGGAAACTTGCAGCGGCTGAAGGCACGCTTTATAGCAATAACCGTGTGATATTAAAAAATAGGGTGTTGTTAACAGCGATGGAAGAAAATAGTTTAATTAAAGAGATACATTGTAAGTACCTTGAATTAGACTTGAATACCAACATAATCAGCTCTGATCAAACGATCATGATTCAAGGAGAAGATTTTACCATGTATGGTTCTGGCTTGATTATTGATTTAAATACTAAACAGATGACATTGACTGAGCATGTGCAAACGATTTATCAAAAAACTACTAGCTAACGCGGCAATAGCGTTAGTCGTTATTGCCCCAGTATACGCGGCAAAATTAGACCTTGAAAAAGAGATTGTTATTAAATCTAAACGACAAGCGGGCGACTTAAAAAACCGGATTGCCAGTTATTTGGATGATGTAAATATTACTCAAGGAACATTGTCTATTCAGGCTGATTTAGTACAGGTTTATAGCCAAGAACAACGTGGTAATGAAACCTATTTAGCCAAAGGTAAGCCAGCGGTATTTGAACAACAACTTGAAGATGGCAGCAAAATTCGCCTGCAAGCAGATGAAATTAAATACGAGCCGTCAACCTATACTATAACTATCACTGGCAACGCTTTATTGCGTCAAGCTGGCAGTGAAGTGAGCGGTGATAAAATTGTCTACAATACCTTAACTGAACAATTGGAAGCAGAAGGCGGTGAACAATCTGTGACCACCATATTAAAACCTAAAGCAAAAGGTAATAATTAAATGGCAGAGGGTACATTATCTGCCAAAGGGTTGGCAAAGGCCTATAAAGGTCGACAGGTTGTTAAAAATGTCAGCTTACAAGTGGGGGAAGGGCAAATTGTTGGTCTTCTTGGGCCAAATGGTGCTGGTAAAACAACGTCGTTTTATATGATTGTTGGTTTAGTGCCGAATGATGGCGGCCAAATCATGTTAAATGATGAAGATTTAACTTTATTGCCGATGCATGAAAGAGCGCGGCGAGGCATTGGCTATTTACCACAAGAAGCGTCTATTTTTCGTAAATTAACCGTATACGAAAATATTATGGCGATTTTGCAAACTCGAAAAGATCTCTCTGCACTTGAGCGGGAAGAAAAAGTAGAGCTGCTTATTGAAGAATTTAATATTGGCCATATTAGAGATAATACTGGCATGAGTTTATCAGGTGGTGAACGCCGACGTGTCGAAATTGCTCGGGCATTAGCGGCAGACCCGCGTTTTATTTTGCTAGATGAGCCGTTTGCTGGTGTTGATCCGATTTCGGTTGGCGATATAAAAAAGATTATTATTCATCTGAAACAGCGCGGAATTGGCGTATTAATCACTGATCATAATGTCCGTGAAACCCTCGATGTTTGTGAACATGCTTATATCGTCAGTCACGGTGAATTAATTGCTGAAGGTAATTCAGATCAAATTCTTGCAAATCAGCAAGTAAGAGATGTATACCTAGGCGAGCAATTCAAGCTATAGTAAGCAATATAACATTAATAAATTAACACCAATTTAAAGCTAAATTGGTTTAAAGCTAAATTAGAACAATAGGACTTGTAAATACTCGATGCGCCCATCACTTCAACTTAAGATTGGTCAACAACTTACCATGACGCCTCAGCTTCAGCAGGCGATTAAGTTATTACAATTATCGACGCTTGATTTACAACAAGAAATTCAGGAAGCGCTTGAAAGCAATCCATTGTTAGAAGTGGATGAGTCTAGCAATAACCAAGACGATAATAATACCAGCATTGAAGAAGCGTCATATTCAGCCAGCGCTCAGTCCGAGCAAAACTATAGTGATGGTAGTGAAGATGCTGCGCCAAGCGCCGATGAAGTTAGCACCACCGATGCGATGGAAAAAAATGATATTCCAGAAGAGTTAAGTGTTGATTCTACGTGGGATGACTCATTTAGTGCAGGGGTTTCTAGTTCTGGTATTGGCACATCTGGCAGCGATGACTATGTTTATCAAGGCGAAACAACAGAGTCGATTCAAGATCATTTACGCTGGCAAATGGAATTAACCCCGTTTACAGAAACTGATGAAGCCATTGCCATGGCGATAATTGATGCTGTTGATGATGCCGGTTATTTGACCGTATCAGCAGAAGATATTTTAGAAAGTATTGGCATTGACGATGTTGAATTAGATGAAGTCGAAGCCGTACTTAAACGGGTAAATATGTTTGACCCAGTAGGTGTGGCTGCGCGTTCAGTACCTGAATGTTTACTGATTCAATTGAATCAATTTGACAAAGAAACGCCTTATTTAGCGGAAAGTAAATTAATCATTTCTGAGCACATTGATTTATTGGGTAATCGTGACTATCGTCAAATAATGAGGAAGACGAAATTAAAAGAAGACCAATTACGTGAAGTCATTCGTTTAATTCAGTCGTTAAATCCTCGCCCTGGTGATGCCGTCATTAAAAGCGATGATCAGTATGTTATCCCTGATGTATCCGTAGAAAAGAAAAATGGTCGTTGGGTGGTTGAACTAAACCCAAGTACTGCGCCAAAACTGTCGATTAATCAACAGTATGCGGCCATGACCAAAACAATGAAGTCATCAGATGATAACCAATTTATTCGTGCTAACCTGCAAGAAGCGAAATGGTTTATAAAAAGTTTAGAGAGTCGCAACGAAACGCTATTAAAAGTGTCTAACTGTATTGTTCAACGCCAGCAAGGTTTTTTTGAATATGGCCCTGAGGCTATGCGACCTATGGTGTTGAATGATATTGCGGAAGCGGTTGATATGCATGAATCAACGATCTCGCGGGTAACGACGCAAAAATTCATGCACACACCAAGAGGTATTTTTGAATTGAAATACTTCTTCTCAAGTCACGTAAGTACTGAAAACGGGGGGGAATGTTCATCAACAGCTATCAGAGCATTAATAAAGAAACTTGTTTCAGCAGAAGTACCTTCGAAGCCATTAAGTGATAGCAAAATGGCAGAGTTGCTGGCCGAACAAGGCATTAATGTGGCGAGACGGACTATAGCTAAATACCGAGAGTCTTTATCTATTCCACCGTCAAATCAAAGAAAAAGTTTACTATAAGTAATCAAGCAATGAGGAAAAGAGCTTATGCAAATTAATTTATCAGGCCACCATGTGGAAGTGACAGATTCATTACGCGATTTCGTTAACACCAAGTTTGCAAAGCTAGAGCGGCACTTTGATCACATCAATAATGTGTATGTCGTTCTTACAGTAGAAAAATTAAAGCAAAAAGCAGAAGCGACGGTTCACCTGAATGGTTCTGAAGTGCATGCCTCAGCAGAAAACCAAGATATGTACGCATCAATAGATTCACTGATTGATAAGTTAGATCGTCAAATTCTTAAATACAAAGGTAAGATAACCCAGCATTAACTTATGAAGCTGCAAGATATACTCACCGAGGACTGCACATCCTGTGCAGTCCAAATTCAAAGTAAAAAGAAAATCCTCGAACAAATTTGTGCAGTAGCGACGCATCGCATTCCTGAACACTCTACTTTTGAGCTTTTAGAAAGTTTAATGGAACGTGAAAAAATGGGTAGCACGGGTATTGGGAATGGCATTGCCATACCTCATGGACGTTTAACGGGGACTCATCATGTGGTTGCTGTATTAATGACCTCAGAGCAGCCAGTAGATTTTGATGCAATAGATAACCGCGCAGTTGATATTTTTATTGCGTTGTTTGTACCTGAAGATTGCTGCCAAGAGCACTTATCAACCCTGCAAAGTATTGCCAAGCTGTTTAGTGATAAACAATTAACCAAACAAATTCGACGTTGCCGAGACAATCATGAGCTTTACCAAATCATAAGTGATGCTCAAGAGTAAGCCATGAAGTTAATTATTGTAAGTGGCCGCTCAGGGTCAGGAAAGTCAGTGGCACTAAGAGTGCTGGAAGATTTAGGCTACTATTGCGTAGATAACATCCCGGTTAATTTATTGCCGGCACTAACTCACACGGTTATTAATGACTACGATACCGTAGCTGTAAGTTTAGATGTGCGTAACCTTCCTGCTGATCCTAATGATGTAAAAGAAATTATTGATTATTTGCCATCAGCGGTTGAACTAACGGTACTCTACCTTGATGCAAATGATAATGATCTGATTAGACGTTTTAGCGAAACCCGCCGTTTGCATCCACTTATTCGACAAAATATCGCCCTCGATCAGGCAATATCGTTAGAAAAGAAATTACTAGAGCCAGTATCGACCCGCGCTGATTTATATATCAATACCAGCCAGTTATCGCCACACCAGTTATCAGATCTTGTGCGTGAACGTATTTTAGGTAAGAAAACAGGCTCTATGGTGTTGGTGTTTGAATCCTTTGGTTTTAAACATGGTATTCCAGCAGACGCCGATTATGTCTTTGATGCGAGGTTTTTACCTAACCCATTTTGGGATAAAGAGTTAAAAACCCAAACCGGCCTTGATGCCCCCGTTCGAGACTTTCTTGCCAGCCAGCCAATTGTCACTAAATTTGTTTGGCAAATTAATAGTTTTCTAATGACTTGGTTGCCACACTTAGAACGTAATAACCGTAGTTATGTCACCATAGCTATTGGTTGTACTGGCGGTAAACATCGTTCGGTTTATATTGCAGAACTACTTGCCAGTAACTTTAGAAAAGAGCGTGACGATGTCCAATCTCGCCATAGAGATATCGATATTAAGAGTACCTAATGCCTGTATTAGAAAAAGAAGTAGAAATCATCAATAAGCTTGGCTTACATGCCAGAGCGGCAACGAAGTTAGCGCAGCTAAGCCAGCAATTTAATTCTAGTATTACCGTGAGTCTTGGTGACAACGCGGCAGATGCTAATAGCATTATGGCATTAATGTTATTGGCGGGCGGCCAAGGGAAAACAGTGAAGGTAATTGCTGATGGCGATGATGCCGAACATGCCTTGACTAGCATTTGCCAACTGATTAGTCAGCGTTTTGATGAAGCTGAATAATTACTATTAAATCCTACGCTTAGCTAAAAAGTAGCTGAAAAACATCCCTCAATCATATACACTTAATAAGAGCGTGTTGAACTTTGCTGTATGATTTTGCAGTAATCAACTGAGTTTATATACAAGGCTGAGCTTATATAATGTGGTTATTCCACATAAATAAGCGAAAACGCAGTAGATAAGCTCAATTGACACTGTCTATCGATTCGTTTTAATGGCTTTTACTCGTTGTTACACCGCATTTATTTGGAATAACCAAACTTCACTTGGTGTGCCTAGATTAAAAGCCATTAAATTCGAACAAAATTTATATCGCAAAGTTCAACACGCTCTAATCACTGTCGTCATTTTTACATAAAACATAGATAAACTGTCGGCAGTGACTTCTCATTTAATCGTCACTATTTAATCAGTGTCAGTACGAATTTTTGCCGTGCAGGGTGATTTATGCCGGATATTTCAGAACAAGATTTAATTCAACAACGACTGCAAGAAGTTAATGAAGCTCTTGGCAGTGGTATGTTCGTGTATGTTCGGAATTTATTGCAAACCTTGCCCGCCTACGATCTCGCATTAATTTTAGAATCATCTACCGCTAAAAGCCGACCATTAATTTGGCAGCTCATTGATCACGATTTACAAGGTGACGTGCTTGAAGAGTTAAATGAGGAAGTACGTAAGGGCATATTAAAAAGTATGCGCCCTGAAAAGCTGGCTGCGGTTGCAGAAGGCATGGATATTGATGATATTGCCGAAGTACTTCGAACATTGCCTGATGCGGTGTATCAAGAAGTGCTTAATAGCATGGATATTCAAGATCGAGCCCGTGTAGAAACCGCACTTTCTTTCGAGGAAGATACCGCCGGCGGTATTATGAACACCGACACCATTACTATTCGCCCTGATGTTTCAGTCGATGTGGTATTAAGGTATTTGCGGCTAAAAGGCGACTTGCCTGAAGCAACCGATAGCTTTTATGTAGTCGATCGCTTTAATCGCTTTATTGGTGCGGTTTCGTTGTCACGTATTGTCACCTCTAAGCCAGAAACTGTAGTTAATACCCTGATAGATCAGGATATTGAGGCAGTACCACCAGAAATGCCAGAAAATGATGTTGCAGCGCTATTTGAACGCTACGATTGGATTTCTGCCCCTGTTGTTGATAAAGAAGGCCGGTTGCTCGGCCGTATTACCATTGATGACGTCATTGATATTATTCGTGAAGATGCAGAACACTCGTTAATGAGTATGGCTGGTTTAGATGATGAGGCTGATACGTTCGCTCCTGTGCTGAAAAGTACTCGTCAGCGCTCAATCTGGCTTGGTGTTAACTTAGTTACCGCTTTACTTGCTGTTGCTGTTACCAGCATGTTTGAAGACTTGTTTAGTCAATTGGCAATCTTAGCTGTATTAAATTCATTAGTGCCTAGCATGGGCGGGGTCGCCGGTAATCAAACTTTAACCCTAGTTATTCGTGGTATTGCGCTAGGGCACGTTGGTGACAGTAATGCCCGTTCGTTATTGTATAAAGAGTTAGCGGTTGGCTTTCTAAATGGTTTAATTTGGGCGGTGCTAATTGCCAGTGTTGTTGCTATTTGGAAGCAAGATTTAATGTTAGGCGGGGTAATTGCCTTTGCTATGCTAATGAACCTAACCGCTGCTGGTTTGGCAGGGGTTTTAATCCCATTATTATTAAAGCGGATGAATATAGATCCAGCGTTGGCAGGTAGTGTTATTTTAACAACGATAACTGATGTCGTTGGTATTTTTGCCTTCCTTGGCACAGCGATGTTATTGCTAACATAGCACTTCTATTCTTACTCTTTTAAGTCACTGAGTGACAATAAGCGAGGCATTAAAGAGTGAGATAAATTGCTGACTAGTTACCAGCAATCTGCATTTGTTCAATTAACAACGAACCAGTACGAATGCTGCCACGCATATCGGTATCACTGCCGACTGCGACAATGTTTTTGAACATATCTTGTAATTTGCCAGCAATGGTAATTTCAGCCACCGGATAAGCAATTTTACCATTTTCTACCCAAAAGCCCGCAGCGCCACGTGAATAATCACCTGTAACCACGTTAACCCCTTGCCCCATTAATTCTGTGACCAATAAACCAGTACCGAGTTTGGCAAGCATGGCATCAAAATCGCCACCATTGGCGGTGATTAACCAGTTATGAATACCACCGGCATGACCGGTTGTTGCCATGCCAAGTTTACGTGCAGAATAGCTAGTGAGTAGATAGGTTGCTAATGCGCCGTCTTTAATAATTTCACGGTCAATGGTGGCAACACCTTCACTATCAAATGCGCCACTTGCTAATGCTTTTTTGATATGTGGGCGCTCATTTATAGTTAAGTGCTCAGGAAAAACTTGCTGGCCTAAGGCATCAAGTAAAAATGATGATTTACGATATAAGTTGCCGCCACTAATTGCGGCAATAAAGTGACCAAAAATGGTATTAGCGATATCCGCTCTAAATAATACTGGCACTTTTTGAGTGCTGAGCTTTTGTGCATGTAATCGAGAGATAACTTCTTGCGCGGCATTTTGACCAATAGTTTTGGCTGATGTCAGTAAGTCAAAATCGCGATTAACTGTATAGGCATAATCTCGCTGCATATCGTCACCATCGGTGGCGATACTAACGCAGCTTAAACTATGACGTGTGCTAGGGTAACCCACCAATTGGCCATGGGTATTACCATATACTTTAAAGCCTTCAAAGCTAGCGAATGTTGCACCATCAGAGTTGGTAATTCGGCTATCAGCATCAAAGGCCGCTTGCTCACATTCAGTAGCTAGGGCAATGGCTTGCTCAGTTGAAATAGCTTTAGGATGATATAAATCTAAATCTTCGGGGGTCATCGCCAAGCGATCTTTATCTGCTAAGCCAGCACAGCTATCAACAGAAGTGTATTTGGCGATATCAATAGCAGCTTTAACCGCGTTTTTTAATGCTTCCTCAGATAAATCGGCGGTCGAGGCACTGCCTTTACGACCATCTTTGTAGACAGTAATTCCTAAGGCACCGTCATTGGTAAATTCAACATTTTCAACTTCACTCATGCGGGTATTTACGCTTAGGCCTTGCTGGCGGCTCATGGCAACTTCTGCGCTGTCGGCTCCAAGCTCTTTTGCTAACGATAAGGTGTTAGCTACGCGATTTTTAACATGTTCAAGTTGATTGTTGATGCTGTCTACTTCTTTCATTTGATCGATCCGATTATTCGGCGCATTTGAATACGACGTTGTTGTGTGTTTCCCTGCAGGTTTTTTGTATAATAGCGGGCAACAATGTAATTAATGCCAATATTATGCACCACTTAGAACACGATATCGATGAATTCGATGAAGATAAAAGTAAAACTGATGTAAAACGTGAAATGCACCAATTGCAAGATTTTGCGTTAATGTTAATGCGTTTACCTAAAAGTAAGCGTAATAAACTGCCATTAAATGAAGATATGCAAGATGCTATGGTGTTGGCAGATAAAATTATCACTAAGCCTGATGCCTTAAGGCGTCATGCGCGTTTCGTCGCCAAATTGTTATTAGAAGCGGATAAGGATGCCATTCAAGCGGCGCTTGATGTCTTGAATAATAAACATCAGCAGCAAACGTTATTACAAAACAAATATGAACAAATGGCGGATGATTTAATTGCTGGTGGTAACGATGCGATTGAGTCGTTATTAACTGAAACCCCTACCATGGAGCGTCAAAAATTACGGCAATTAGTCAGGCAGGCAGCGAAAGAAGTTGCGGCAGAGAAAAAAGGCAAAGGCGTTAAAAACTTAATTGCTTACATTAAAGAGTTTTCTCGCTAAGCTTTAATTGAAAACTATGCCTCGTCTTAACTGAATAAAAAAGCCCAATCATTGATTGGGCTTTTTTCCATTTTTAAGTTGTATTTATTTTAAGTGGTATAACACCTATTTAGCTATCGGATCATTAAATACATAGTGCGATTACCGCGAACAATATTGAGTGCTAATACGCCTTTATTGTCTTTTAAGTAACTTCGCAGTTCACCAATAGTGCTGATGCGCGTACGGTTAATGCCGGTAATTAAATCGCCTGCTTTTAAACCTACAGCTTCTGCGGCACTACCACGTTCGACACTGGTAATTTCAACCCCTTTACCATCAGCTTGGTTATCAAGCTCGGCACCTTCTAACATGCGGTGCATGGTTGCTGCTTCAACATTGGCTGATTCAGCTTGTTTAAGCTTGACGTTAAACTGCTTTTCTTTCCCGTCTCTAAATACGCTTAATTTAACGGTTTTACCTGCACCAATAGAGCCAATTTTTCCACGTAGCTCAGCAAAGGTTTTGATTTTCTTGCCATTGACTTTAGTGATAACATCTCCGGCTTTTAGGCCTGCTTCGGCGGCGGCAGAGTCAGGAGATACTTGCTCAATAAAGCCACCTTGGGTGGTTTCTAACTCCATTGCTTTAGCAATTTCGCTGTTGACGCTTCGACCTGCAACACCCAGTACGCCACGACGCACTTCACCAAATTCGATAATTTGGTTAATTAAGTTTTTGGCCATATTACTAGGGATGGCAAAACCAATACCGACATTACCACCATTAGGGCCTAATATGGCAGTATTGATACCAATAAGTTCACCACGTAAGTTAACTAATGCACCACCTGAATTACCGCTGTTGATGGCAGCGTCGGTTTGAATAAAGTCTTCAAAGTTTTCAATGTTTAAGCCGCTACGACCTAACGCACTGACAATACCTGAAGTGACCGTTTGCCCTAAACCAAAAGGGCTGCCAATGGCAACGGCAAAGTCACCAACGCGTAACTGGTCTGAATCTGACACTTTGATTTCAGTTAAGTCATCAATATCAATTTGCAGTAATGCAATATCACTTTCTTCATCACTGCCGATCTTTTTCGCTTCAACCTGACGGCCATCTTTTAAGGTAACTAAAATTTCATCTGCTTCGGCGATAACATGATTGTTGGTGACGACATAACCTTCGTCAGCATCAATAATGACACCTGAGCCTAAGCCTTGGAATGGTCGTTCTTGCGGTTGTTGCCCACCTCTTGGGTTGCCAAAAAAGAACTTAAAGGCATCTGGTACGCGTTGCTCAACTTCGTGTGTCCCCTTAACAGAGATACTGACCACTGCTGGTGTGGCACGTTCAAGCATAGGCGCTAAACTGGGTAATTCTGTACCGCCAATAGCAGTAGGTAAGTTGGCATAAGCTGGTGCACCAGCAAGGGCTATAGAGCTAGAAATTAATGCAGCACTGATAACAATAGACAGTTTGCTCATACTTAAAATTACTCCTTAAAATGAATTAAGCATAGATACTCAATAACAGACTAAGTCGTTCCCCATTAGTTCAGGTTTTTGTTAGTCGGCATTTGTAACACTTTGTTTCTTATCACCAAACAAGCCACTTGCTTGACCAGAGTAATCAAGTGGTGCTTCAGTAACACTTTCATCAACTGCAGCTTTTTTCTCGTGTCTTAACTTAACGGTTTCTGCCAGTTGCTCTTGGGTTTCTTGTGAGAAAAATGGCATAACATCAGCATCTTGTGGTGTAGCACGTTGCAGTAATGACGTGCTTTCTTCCATTTGTTTCATCGCAACTTGGCAGGTTTCATTCATTTTTGCTAAAAGTTGCGCAGAACTTTCAAGATGTGCAGCAACATCATTTTGATATTGGCTTAATGCCGCCTCACTTTGTTGAATTTGATCAGTTAGTTGCTTATTTTCCTTTGATGATGCAGATAAAAATCGGCCAGCAACAAAGCCTATGCCACCGCCAATTAATAAAAGAACAATAGTCATTACAGCAGTCATATAGCAGTTTCCTCGTTGTATTCAGTTGAAAAATTAGTGAAAATATCGTCAAAGATATAAGCTAAATATAGCGTTAATTATTTGTCTGATATAGCGAATATGCTTGCTAATTATTTTTTTTCAAGCGCAATTGTCTATTTTCAGTCAGATTTCACAGTGGAAAAACCGACGTAATGATCCATCTCTCACCTTTAGAAAAATATCAAAATGATTTACAGCGTGATGATTTTCAATATGACCAAGCTCAAGAAAATGCGGTAAAACATTTACAGCGCTTATTTGAAGACTTTCAAAATAAACCGCTGCCGGTGACTGGATTTAAAAAAGTGTTTAATCGTTGGAAGCGGGTGGTGGCTAAACAAGAAACCAAAACCATTAAAGGGTTATATTTCTGGGGCGGGGTTGGCCGTGGTAAAACCTATTTAGTGGATACTTTTTTTGACTGCTTACCATTTGAAAATAAAATGCGGGTTCATTTTCACCGTTTTATGCACCGTGTGCATGAAGAGATGAAAAGCTTAGGTGGACAGTCAGATCCTTTAAAAATAATTGCTAAGCGCTTTGCCGATGAAACCTGCATTATTTGTTTTGATGAGTTTTTTGTTTCTGATATTACTGATGCCATGATTTTAGGCACTTTGTTTGAAGAGTTATTCAAACATAACGTCACATTAGTGGCGACCTCGAATATTATTCCTGACGATTTATATAAAAATGGTTTGCAGCGAGCGCGATTTTTACCGGCAATTAACTTGATTAACCAACATTGTGAAGTGGTTAATGTTGATAGTGGCGTTGATTATCGATTGCGAACCTTAGAGCAGGCGGAAATATATCATCATCCGTTAGATAAGCAGGCAAGTGAAAACTTAAATAAATATTTCAATCAGTTATCGGTGGAAGCCGGAGAGCAAGGTAAAAAAATCACCATTAATCATCGTAGCTTAACCAGCATTCAAGAATCTGATGGTGTTGTACAATTTGAATTTAGTGAGTTGTGTGAAAGTGCGCGAAGTCAAAGCGATTATATGGAGTTGAGTAAAGTTTATCACACCGTGCTATTGGCTAATGTAAAACAAATGAATCGCGATTGCGATGATGCTGCCAGACGCTTTATTGCCCTGATTGATGAGTTTTATGAACGTAAAGTTAAATTGATTATTTCCGCCGAAACCAGCATGGAAGCTTTGTATAGCTATGGTGGTTTGGAGTTTGAATTTAAGCGCTGCTTAAGTCGGTTACAAGAAATGCAGTCGCGCGATTATTTAGCGAGTGAGCATTTACCTTAGCTTTTAAGATTAAGTTTCTTTATTTTCTTTAGCTTAGCAAGCTCTGCCACGGCAGAGCTTTTTTGTATTTGAATAATTAACAACACCGATTTATACTGTATAAATAAACAGTATAAATCGGTGTTGTTATGCAGTCGTTACTTGATACTTTACATAATCGCCAATGGCTATGGCAGGGAGTGATACAGCAGCAAAAGCAGCACGTTTGTGCTTCGGGTTACCCAGAGCTGGACAGTAAAATTGGTGGTGGCATACCAGAAACGGGAGTCGTGGAAATACGCACTGCCAATGGTATTGGTGAATTGCGAGTGTTTTTACCTTACTTGCAGCAACAGCAGCACAAAGGTTTATTGGTATTTATTGCCCCGCCAGCAATGATTGGCAGTGAGTTTCTCCGTCATAACCAAATTAATATCGACAATGTCTTGCTGTTAACACCTCAACCAAGTGAGGCGCTCTGGTGTGCTGAACAATGTTTGAAAAGTGGTTGTTGTGCAAGTGTTGTTCTGTGGCATCAAAGTTTTGAAGTGTTTCAGGTGCGTCGACTAAATCTTGCTGCTGAGCAAGGTCAAGCTAGCCTGCTTATTTATCGCCAACCGCAAGCTAGTTATAACTTACCGGTTGCATTGAGCCTCACGTTTGAAGCAATAGAATATGGGCTTAATGTTAAAGTTAATCGCTGTAAAGCAGGCAAACCTAGTCAATTTTTTGGTTTAAATATGGCTAAACGCTGGCCTGATTTTGTTCACCTACCTTTGGCCGATAATGTAATTGCGTTCTCAGCACTCTCAGCTTCCACGGCGAACAGACAAAGTGCTAACTGATGTTGTGGCTATACCTTTATTTTCCCCAGTTGCAGTTAGATAGCCTGTTCATTCAAGAGGCGGAACAGCAAGCGCTTATTATTGTTGATGCAAAAGCCAATCAAGTGGTACAACTGAATCAAGCGGCGCAAAATGTAGGTATTCGCCTTGGGATGGGATTAGCAACTGCTTGTGCTATGTGTCGCCATGTGCAGGTGCTACCCTATGACGTTTCTGTCGAGAATAAGCAACTTAAGGGGGTAGCTGAAAACTTGTACCAATGGGTTGCTGATATTGCCTTTGATCAACCAGACGGTCTTTATCTTGGCATTGGCAATATGCTGGCGCTTTATAAAAGCTTATCACTATGCTGGCAAGCGTTAACTGACAATTTAGCTGTAGCTGGGGTTAGTTATTATTACGCTACGGCTGAACAGCCAGCAATGGCAAGGGCAATTGCCCGTGCTAGAAAAAATTTACTTTCTGATGACGTCAGTATAATTAAACAGGTATTTTCTCAATTACCAGTAGAGTTGGTATTTACGCCATCAAAATTTCATTGTGCTTTGCAGCGATTAGGTATTAAAACCCTTGCGCAGCTAATTAAGCTAGATTCTAAGGCGCTAGCCAAGCGCTTCGATAGTGAGTTCTTATTACTATTTGGTCAGCTTACTGGGCGCTATGTTTTACCGTTAACATTCTACCAGCCAACCCCAGCATTTACTGACTCGCTTGAATTACTTTATGAGGTGAAGCAAGTCTCAACACTTAAGCCGCCACTTATGCGGATGGTAAATAAATTAGAGCACTATTTACGAGTACGCAATCTGGCCAGTCAGCAGCTTTTACTGACTTTTCCTTATCGAGAAGAGCAAGGGGTGACGCTTACTGTTAATAGTGCTGAGCCCAGTGATAGCGCAAGCCATTGGTTGCAATTAATTGAGTTAAAGCTGGAAAGTGTTCAATTAAAGCAGCCAGTGGTGGCTATTAACTTATCATGTAGTGTTTTGGTAGCTAAGCAATATCAGGTTAATCAATTATTTGAACAAGGGAAAAACGCTATAGCGCCAACAGTATTGATCAGTTTACTGCAAGCGAAATTGGGCGATGCTAATGTTTGGCAACTGGGCTGTGCTGACAGTCACTTACCGGAACAAGCGCAAGCGCTAAAAGCAGCAAACGATAATGGCGAGCTAAACAAGGTACAAGATAGTGCGCAGTCGCTAATCAGGCCTAGTTATCTATTACCTGCGCCGATTAAAGTTGATGAACCTGTGAGCATAATGTTTGGCCCTGAGCGTATTGAAAGCCATTGGTGGCAGCAAAGTGTTATTCGAGATTACTTTATCGGTAGAACAACAAGCGGGCGCTGGTGTTGGCTTTATCGTCAGCCAGATCAGACCTGGTTTGTTCATGGTTATTTTGGTTGATGGCTATGGCTATGGCTTATGCAGAGCTTATTTGTCAGAGTAACTTCTCTTTTCTTACGGGAGCGTCACACCCTGAAGAATTAGTGCAAACCGCCAGTGATTTAGGGTATCGCGCGTTAGCTATTACTGATGAATGCTCTGTTGCCGGGGTAGTTAGAGCTTATCAACACATTAAACAGCACCAGCTTAAACTTAAGCTAATAGTTGGAGCGATGTTTAAAGTTTGCTTAGCCGATAACTATCAGGCGACACTAACGTTGCTGGCACCTGATCGCAAAGCCTATGCTGAGCTTTGCCGTATTATCACGAATAGTCGTCGCCGTTGTGAAAAAGGCAGTTACCGGCTTGAAGAGTGGGACTTAAAATCTGTTCGCCGTTGTCTAGTGTTGTGGCAACCTAATAGTAATAAAGTTGCTGATAAGTGGTGGGGAAATTGGTTAGTTAAACATCACTCAGGGCGGCTATGGTTGGCACAATCACGCAATTTAGTTTCAGGTGAGCACCATTACCTAAGTTATTGTCAGCAGTTGGTTCAACAATATCAGTTACCAATAGTGGCTGTGGGCTGCGCTTTGATGCACAAGCCCCAACGTTTACCGCTACAGCATGTATTAACAGCTATTCGCACTGGTAACACCGTAGATAAGCTGGGTAAGTCAGCGCTAAGTAATGCCGAAAGGAGCTTACGACCTCTACCAAAGCTTGGCAAATTATTTGATGCTCAGACACTGGCAGAAACCTTAGAGATAGCCAATCGCTGTCATTTTTGTTTATCGGAACTTAAATATGAATACCCTGCAGAGCTAATTCCACAAGGTGAAACTGCTAAAGATTACCTCGCTAGCTTAGTAGAAAAAGGCAAGAACTTTCGCTTTCCTGACGGCGTGCCAGTAGCGATTGAGCAGACCATAAACAAAGAACTGTCGTTAATTGCTCAATTGGGATATGAACACTTTTTCATTACCATTTACGATATTGTGCAGTTTGCGAAGCGCGAGCAAATTCTCTATCAAGGACGAGGATCAGCAGCGAACTCTGTGGTGTGTTATTGCTTAGAAATAACTTCAGTTGATCCAAGACAAATATCGGTGTTGTTTGAACGCTTTATTTCGTTAGAGCGAAAAGAGCCACCTGATATTGATGTTGATTTTGAGCATCAGCGCCGTGAAGAGGTTTTCCAATATATTTACCAAAAATATGGTCGTCAGCGCACCGCGATTGCTGCCACAGTGATCACTTATCGATTAAAAAGTGCGATTCGTGAAGTCGGCAAGGCCTTGGGGATAAATGAAACTCAGTTAGATTTTTTTATAAAAAATATAAACCGTCGCGATAATCAGCAACCTTGGTACCAGCAAATTAGTGAGCTAGGTTTAGATACTCATAGTCGCCAAGGACAGCTATTTATTCAGTTAGTTAATGAAATTAAGGGCTTCCCTAGGCATTTGTCACAACATGTTGGCGGCTTTGTTATTTCTAAAGGACCGTTGCATGAGTTAGTGCCAGTTGAAAATGCAGCAATGGCACAGCGCACCGTTATTCAGTGGGATAAAGATGATTTAGACGCTTTGGAATTACTGAAAGTTGATATTCTCGCTTTAGGCATGCTCAGTGCTATTCGTCGTAGCTTTGATTTGATTAAACACCACTACCAGCAGCAGTTATCAATTGCGACAATCACTAAAATGCCAGATGACCCACAAGTTTATAATATGCTGAAGCAGGCAGATACTGTTGGGGTGTTTCAAATTGAGTCACGTGCTCAAATGAGTATGTTACCTCGGTTAAAGCCGGCAAGTTATTATGATTTAGTCGTGCAAATCGCCATTGTTCGCCCAGGGCCGATTCAAGGAGGTATGGTGCATCCTTATTTAAAACGACGAAGTGGGGAAGAACAAGTCACTTACCCATCTGAACAGGTTAAGTCAGTGCTTAAGCGAACATTAGGTGTGCCGATTTTCCAAGAGCAGGTGATTAAACTGGCAATGGTAGCTGCTGGCTTTACTGGCGGAGAAGCTGATCAACTGCGACGTGCTATGGGTAAATGGAAGAAAACCGGAGAGCTTGATAAATTCAAAGATAAGCTTATTAACGGTATGATCGAAAGAGGTTATGAAATCAATTTTGCTGAGCGTATTTTTGAGCAAATATGTGGCTTTGGTGAGTATGGTTTTCCTGAATCACACTCTGCTAGTTTTGCGGTTTTAGCCTATGTTTCTGCTTGGCTGAAATACTACTACCCCGAGGTGTTCTATTGTGCGTTGTTAAATAGTTTGCCAATGGGGTTTTATTCGGCATCGCAGCTAATTCAAGATGCTCAACGTCATGATGTAAAGGTGTTGCCAGCGTGTATTAATCATTCGGATTGGCACCATCAATTAACCGAAAATGCAAAGGTGCTACGTTTAGGTTTAAAATTAGTGAAGGGGCTAAGCCAGTCATCGGTGGAGAAAATAATCGCGAAACGACCAGTTCAAGGATTTCTTCAGTTTAGCCAGCTTTATCAACTAGGGCTTCGTCAGGATCAACTAGAAGCGTTAGCTAGTG
The DNA here is from genome assembly GCF_053470325.1 of Colwellia sp. MEBiC06753. Lineage (NCBI taxonomy): Bacteria > Pseudomonadati > Pseudomonadota > Gammaproteobacteria > Alteromonadales > Colwelliaceae > Colwellia > Colwellia sp. MEBiC06753. The sequence goes on from NZ_JBQMTM010000011.1 coordinate 60,049, forward strand.
CTAATTGTTTACAGGCTCTGGGCGGTGACCGCTATGCAACGCGTTGGCATTTATTAAATAGAGAGCATCAACTACCACTATTTGGTCATATTCCCCTTGAATCTGTTGAAGGTAGCGCAACATCAACTTTAGTCAGTGGAGTTAATGAACCTATAGAGCGCTATGTAATAGAACCAAGTGCTTTTGACAACCTCATAGAGGACTATCAATCTACTGGGGTTAGCTTAGGTATACATCCAATTACTTTGTTAAAATCAACGGGGAAGGTAGGAAATTGCCTATCAGCCAGTGACTTGCTAACAATACGCCACCAAGCCATTGTTACTGTAGTTGGTGTGGTAACCGGACGCCAAAGTCCAGGCACGGCATCAGGAGTTACCTTTGTTACATTAGAAGATGAGACTGGTAATATTAATGTAGTGGTGTGGCTAGCAACAGCTAGGGCGCAAAAGCAGGCATTTTTATCTGCAAAAATATTAAAAGTCGTTGGCGTGATAGAAAAACAGCAAAATGTTATTCATGTTATTGCTGGGCGTTTAACCGATGTAACGCCGTTATTGGAAGACTTCGAATATCAATCGAGGGATTTTCACTAGGCCCTAGCATTACCAATAAATTATCTGAGTAACACGACTAAGCAAACGTGGCTAAGCTAATGTAAACAAGGCTAACGTAAACAAGCCAAGGTAACTATTAGGTAAAACAGAATGCGAGATCAACAGAAAAAGCGGCAACGACGTTACCAAATAAAAAAACGCGGGATTAAGGATGAATATATTGATAAGCAAATTTGGGTGATTCATAAAGCGATGGCGGAAAAATTATTAGCTCACCCAGAACTTTTACCATCAGTTAAGCAGACAATTCAACAGCGAAAAATAGCTGGCCGGCTATCATATAGTGCTTATATCACTTGGCTATCTATTATTGAAATATATGATGACAACACTTTGTTTATTAATGCTATTTTAGAAGATAGCCCGCGAATGAAGCGATTAAGACGTGAAACCCCTTTCGTAGGTGTATTAACCGAAGAAGAGCGGCAACAGGCGTTGACACAAGATGCGATCGATATTTTACCAAATATTAATGTGTTGTTTAGTTAAACAATGCTGAAATTTTTAGCAGAAAAACCATCAAAAGATTAAAATTTATACGTGATCTTTAAAATCAATTTCTGTATAATCCTGCGCTCCCTACGTTACAAAGCTTATTTCTTTCCCGGAAGTAGGCAACGGGCTCGATACTCGAAGGGGTAATTGCGTAGCCTTTTGAACCGATAACGCTAGGGCGTTATCATGTTTAGTAACATTATTAATTGGGTTTTTTAAATGAAAACTTTTGTAGCAAAAGCTGAAAGCGTAGAACGCGATTGGTTTGTAGTGGACGCTGAGAACAAAACTCTTGGTCGTATCGCTACTGAGATTGCTAGCCGTTTACGCGGTAAGCACAAGCCAGAATATACACCTCACTGTGACACAGGCGATTACATCGTTGTTGTTAACGCTGAGAAAGTAAAAGTAACAGGTAACAAAGCGAAAGGTAAAATTTACTACTCGCACACTGAGTTCCCTGGTGGTTTGAAGCAAATTAGCTTCGAAAAGCTTATCGATAAAGCGCCTGAGCGTGCTATCGAGTTCGCGGTTAAAGGTATGCTTCCTAAAGGTCCTTTAGGTCGTCAAATGTACCGCAAGTTAAAAGTGTATGCTGGCCCTGAGCACAAGCATGCTGCACAACAACCACAACTTTTGGAGCTGTAAGCAATGGCTGATAATCAATATTACGGTACTGGTCGTCGCAAGAGCTCAACTGCTCGTGTGTTCATGAAAGCTGGTAACGGTGCAATAACTATTAACAAACGTGACATTTCTGAGTACTTCGGTCGTGAAACAGCTCGTATGGTTGTTCGTCAACCATTAGAACTAGTTGAAATGTTAGAGAAATTCGACTTCAACATTACTGTTGTTGGTGGTGGTATGTCAGGTCAGGCTGGTGCTATCCGTCACGGCATTACTCGTGCACTTATGCAGTTCGACGAAACTTTACGTGGTGATTTACGTAAAGCTGGCTTTGTAACTCGTGATGCTCGTAAAGTTGAACGTAAGAAAGTTGGTTTACACAAGGCTCGTAAAAAGCCACAATTTTCGAAACGTTAATATTACGTTGTTTATTTCAAAAAACCGGCTGCATGCCGGTTTTTTTATCTCTATCGTTTTTACTTTCCTAGTAGTGATTGTTCTTTGCGCAATTTAGAAATATTTTGTCACTTATTTTCACAAACTACTGCAAACATTAGTGAATTACCTTGTAAAAAAAAGGGGTTTTCATTATGATCATAAAAATTTTTTTGTCGCTAGTTTGCCTAATAAATAGAGGCGCTGCTTCTTAACTAGAAACAATAATAATCTATAGTTATTAGGTATTAATAAAATTGGAGAAATTGAATGAGCAATACGCCCGTTAATAACGGCCGTCGACGCTTTCTCACTGCGGCTACTTCTGTAGTTGGTGGTGTAGGTGTTGTCGGTGTGGCTGTGCCTTTCATTGGTTCGTGGAACCCAAGTGCCCGAGCGAAAGCTGCTGGTGCTCCGGTTGAAGTCAATGTTGGGAAAATTGAGCCAGGTCAATTGGTTCGTGCAGAATGGCGTGGTAAGCCGGTTTACGTGGTTCGCCGAACAGAAGACGTTATCGCAAACTTAGCGAAGCATGAAGATCAGTTACGCGATCCGAATTCTGAAGAACCTCAGCAACCAGAATATGCCGCTAATCAGCACCGTTCAATTAACCCAGAGTATTTGGTGGCATTAGGTGTATGTACTCACTTAGGTTGTGCTCCAACATACCGCAAAGGTGACTTTGAAGAAATTGTTGAAGGTATTACCGATGGTTTCTTCTGCCCATGCCATGGTTCAAAGTTTGACATGGCTGGCCGTGTATTCTCAGGCGTTCCTGCACCACTTAATTTAGTTGTGCCAGAGCACTCTTTCCCTAAAGAAGGCACCTTATTAGTTGGTGTTGCACCGGGAGACGCATAATGAATAACTTTCTAGCTTGGATAGAACAACGCTTACCTATGATGGAAGCGATGAATAAACATGTGCTTCAATACCCAGCACCGAAAAACTTTAACTTTTGGTACTTTTTTGGCTCTTTAGCCATGTTAGTACTAGTTAACCAAATCCTAACGGGTATTTGGTTAACTATGAACTATGAACCGTCAGGCGCAGGTGCATTTGCCTCTGTAGAATACATCATGCGTGATGTTGATTACGGTTGGTTATTACGCTATATGCACTCTACTGGAGCCTCTGCATTCTTCGTTGTTGTGTATTTACATATGTTCCGTGGCTTAATGTACGGTTCATATCAAAAACCACGCGAATTGTTGTGGATTTTCGGTATGTTAATCTTCTTAGTGTTAATGGCTGAAGCGTTTATGGGCTACTTATTACCTTGGGGTAATATGAGTTACTGGGGCGCACAGGTAATTATTTCACTTTTTGGTGCGATTCCGGTTATTGGTGAAGACTTAACGATTTGGATCAAAGGTGACTATGTTATCTCTGGCGCTACGTTAAACCGTTTCTTCGCACTACACGTTATTGCTTTACCATTAGTACTTGTTGTTTTAGTGTTCTTACACATTTTAGCGCTACATGAAGTGGGTTCTAATAACCCAGAAGGCGTTAATATTAAAAAACCCAAAGGCAGTGTAAAACCTGAAGAGCTTTCTAAATTTAAGTACCACAAACAATACACTGACAAATATGATATTGTTGATGCCGTTCCGTTCCATCCTTACTATACAGTAAAAGATATTATGGGTGTTGCTGGCTTCCTGATCTTATTCTGTTGGGTTATGTTTTTTGCGCCAGAAGGTGGTGGTTACTTTATTGAAGCGCCAAACTTTGAACCAGCTAACGGTTTGAAAACACCAGAGCATATTGCTCCTGTTTGGTACTTTGGTCCTTTCTATACCATTTTACGTGTTGTACCTGATAAGTTATTAGGCATGATCGCGATGTTTGCGGCTATCGGTATGTTATTTGCCTTACCTTGGTTCGACCGTGGTACAGTTAAATCAGTACGTTACCGTAGTAAATGGCACTTATTAAACTTAACGCAATTCGCTATCTGCTTTATTGTGTTAGGTGTTTTAGGTACGTTACCTGCATCTGACCTTGCTAACTTGATTGGTCGTATCGCAAGTTTAGGTTACTTCGGTTTCTTCGTAGCTATTTGGTTCTATTCTAAAGGCGAGAAAACTAAGCCAGTTCCAGAAAGGGTGATTAAATAATGAAAAAGATTTTATTAACCATTTTGGCATTAGTTCCTGTATTTGCCTTTGCAGCAGGTCCGAGTTTGCCGTTAGATTCTGCGGGTAATGATTTATCTGATAAAGAATCGTTAAAGCGCGGTTTTAAATCATATATCAACTACTGTTTAGGTTGTCATCAGCTTCAATACCAACGTTACAATCGCACGTTTGCTGATTTAGGTATTGATGAAGAAGAAGGCAAAGCAGAGTGGATGTACACAGGCGAAAAAGTAGGAGATCACATCACAAACACTATGCCTAAGAAAGAAGCTGCTAAGTGGTTTGGTGCTGCGCCTCCTGATTTAACATTGGAAGCACGTTTTAGAAGTCCTGATTGGATTTACACTTACTTACGTTCATTCTATCAAGATCCGGCACGTCCATTTAATGTGAATAACAAGATCTTTAAAGATGTTGGTATGCCGCATGTGTTACAAAACTTGCAAGGTGTACGCACTATGGATGAGCATGGTAATTTATCACCAGCCACTGGTGGTACCATGACCGAGCAAGAATACGATGCGTTCGTTCGCGACTTAACTAACTTCTTAGAGTATGTTGGTGAGCCGAATAAATTAGAGCGTAAAGAATTAGGTAAGTGGGTTATCGGCTTCCTTATCATTCTATTTATCCTTTCTTACTTCTTGAAGAAGGAATACTGGAGAGACGTTCATTAGTGAGCGCTCTTAAGTAAATTATTTGATTGGGGGCACTAGCCCCCTTTGTCAGTTTTTAGCAAATATAGTTGGAGGCATTTTATGGCCGTAGCTGCAAATAAGCGTTCAGTAATGACGTTGTATTCTCATGCAGATGATATGTACAGTCACCAAACACGTATCGTGTTGGCTGAAAAGGGCGTTGGCGTTGATATTCACTTAGTGGATTTAGCTAACCTTCCTGAAGATTTAATTGATTTAAATCCATACGGTACAGTGCCTACTTTGGTTGATCGCGAATTAGCGTTATATCAAGCAAATATTATTATCGAATATTTAGATGAGCGTTTTCCGCACCCACCACTTATGCCAGTTTATCCGGTGTCTCGTGGCCGCAGTCGCTTAATGATGCACCGCATCGAACAAGACTGGTATAGTCTTGCACGCACTATTTTAAATGGTGAAGCGGGCGAAGCAGAAAAAGCACGTAAAGAATTAAGAGAAAGCTTATTAAGCATTGCGCCAATTTTAAATGAAGCGCCGTACTTTATGAGTGAAGAGTTCAGCTTAGTTGATTGTTACTTAGCACCATTATTATGGCGTTTGCCGGTATTAGGTATTGAGTTAACTGGCCAAGGTGCACAAGAGCTTAAGTCATACATGTTGAAGTTATTTGAACGTGAGTCTTTCCAAGCGTCATTAACTGAAGCTGAGCGTGAACTACGCTTCGGCCACCCAGCATAAGTTATGTCTGATCAAATTAAAATGACTTCTAATAAGCCCTACATTGTTGGGGCTTTTTATGACTGGATTTCAGATAACGAACTAACACCTTATATCGTAGTGGATGTTAGTGTCTTTGGTGTTCAAGTGCCAATGTCATTTGTTAATGATGGTCAAATCGTGCTTAATATCTCTGCTGGTGCTGTTGGTAGTATTACTATGGGCGAGCAAGCGATTGAATTTACTGCCCGTTTTGGTGGTAAATTAGAGCATTTAGTGGTGCCTTACGGCGCAATAGGTGCTATTTACGCTAAAGAAAATGGCGCTGGTACATCGTTACCAATCGAGCATACAGAAGCAATGCCAGATGTTGTTCCTAGCAAGCCTAAAAAGCCTAAGTTGACCGGTGTAAAACAAACAACACCTGCTACCCAAGCCGAGCCGTCTAAAGCTCGCGACAAAGCTAAATCTAGTGCCAAGCCTAGTTTAAAAGTCATTAAGTAATATCATAAGCAATAGTGGCATTGGTTACTATTGCTTATATTTATCTTTAAATGTACTTTGAATGCATACAAACCTTTCAGTTAGTTGAGTAAACTCATATTTAGGGCTACGTTTTAATATAGTCTTTAACCATCATAGTGCTTAATGGTAATGATCTACCGTTATAACTTGGATTCTTGATTAAGGGGTCTTTCCTTGCGTGTAGCAATTGGTTTTTTATTGCTGTTTCAAAGCTTGCTGTTAAATGCGCAAATATTGAATGTTGGCGTAGTAGAGTGGTCAGGTTACACAAATCACGATGGTAGTGGTGTTTACAACGAACTTATTAAAAAAGTTTATTCTCAATACGAAGTAGTACTTAAATTTGATACCTATCAACGCACAATTAACAATTTTCGACAAGGGAAGCTAGACTTCATCATCGGGGTTTTTAGAGAGGATCTCGAGCAGGCATATTTACCTCGCTGGCATTTAGATTATGAAGATCCGGTGCTTGGCTTTTTTAAGCCATCGTCACACCCAATAAAATCGCTAAAGGATCTAAATGGACTTACCATTTCATGGATGCGAGGTTATGGTTTTGATAATTACTTAGATGTACCACATCAAGCCTATTTAGTTAATGCGCACAGTTTAGGCTTTGACATGGTGGTGAAAGGTCGAACTGATGTCTTTATCGATTATCGATACAACCTCCCGAAAAAATATCAAAATGTTCTGAGCTCGTTTGAGGTTTTACCCAAGCGCAAGATTTATTTAGCGTTTGCTCGCACAGACGGTGGTAAGAAACTGGCGGAACATTACGATCAGCACATGTCATCAATGCGAAAATCAGGTCAGCTCAAAGCATTGTCACCACAGTGGTACCAACATGCTAACTTCGACAGTTTTGATAGTTCGATAGTTGAAATCATTATTAAAACCCGAGACGTTAATTTATTGCGTAATTCGAGTTTTAACCGAATTGGCACACTTGAAAGCGATATTTTGTCGCCACTGCTAGGGAAAGTTAAAGGCTATGATGTTGAACTAGCTAAGTACACGTCATTTGCACAGGATGATGTAGCCTTAAGTGGCGAGGAAAATATTTGCTTAGCTAATAAAATCAAAACAACAGCAAGGCAAAGTAAATATTTATTTAGTCATGCCGTTACTATGTATCCAGGTTTGCGCCTATACACGAAACAACCGTTAGCACTTGAACAGCAAGCGCCCAATAAGCTTGCGGATATTTTTAAGCAATGGCCCAAGTTAACATTAGGCATTGCCAATGGTCAGTTTTTCAACGAGGCAATAAATAATGAGTTGGCTAAGCTCCCTGCTCACTATATGGTTAATATGGGCAATAACACGTTTGATCAGCTCAAGGGCTTGGCGAATGATAAATATTCAATGTTAATTGAATACCCAACCATCGTAAAAAATCATTGGTATTTGGTTGGTGATGAACCTCTTTACAGCTATCCGCTTAATGGCTCTTATGACATTACATTAGGCTACTTGATGTGTAATAACACACCGGATAATAAACTATTTTTAGCCGAATTTAATCGGCAATTAGACTTATTTAAAACCACTGATTATTTTTATTCAAAGCATCGTCAAGAGTCGAACGTAATTGCTCGAGAAAAGTTTGAACAACTGTTTGCCAGTGCGTTTAACTTGAAGTAACTAAGCTTATTTAATTTATGAAAAACAAAGTTTTAGTGTGAAGTTAGCTGCTACCAGTTAGCATGGTAGCAGCTAAAACTATTATTTAACTATTATTTAGCTATGAATAATAGGGAATGCGTTAATAAGCTCTAATGCTTTGGCATTGCAGTATTCTAGTGCGTCATCAATGTCTTGTGCATTAATGCCTAAGTCATCCAAAATATGCTGGCCAACAAATGTTTTCTTTGAGTACATTCCTGGATGGGCATTTAATATTGCTAATCGGGAAGCGACATAAAGCAAATTACTTTCTTCAGATACCTCATCTTGGTAGGCGTTATTAAAGTCGGTAATGGGTTTTATAATTGACGCTGGTAACTGCCAAAGCTCTAGTAATGCAGCACTGACATCGGCAAACGTAAAGCCGAAGGCTTCAGATTGGCGCTGCCATGGTGTTTCTGTTTTGCTGTAAGATTCACAGAACTGGACTTTGCTAGGCTCGATATGAACAATAGCTAATTCACCTAAGTTATGAAATAAGCCTGATAAGAAAATACTGTCGCGGTTTGCTATTTTTTTCTCTTTGGCGAAATATTGACAAATTAAAGCGCAATCTACACTAATTTCCCAAAATTTATCGAGATTCATAATGTCAGGATTGACCCCTGAAAACGCGGCTGTAACCCCATAAGCATTGACCAAATTGCTCACTTCTTTTAGACCCAAAAGTAATAGTGCTTTGGAAATATTGTCGATTTCGCGTGGGAAGTTGAACATCGCACTATTGGCTATTTTCAATAGGGTGGAAGCAATTGCTGGCTCTAGTTTAATGACTTCCGCTAACTCATCCAAAGTACAATCATCTTTGGCAAGCATTTCACTAAGTTTTAAATAGATATCTGGCAATACACATAGCTCTTGCGCTTCGAGTGCATAATCTTGAGGAGTTTTTTGCATAGTCAGTCAACCAAGTTGGAATTTCATTGTGTTTAATCATTCATATAATTAAAGCATTATGCAATACTACGCGCATTAAAAATTACCAGAAAACGCGCATTAATTACTTTGCCTAGCTATATGTCCGAGCCATTTTCATATTCTATAACTTTTACACTAAATAAACCTTATTTAACTGAATGCTTCGAGCAAACTGTCGCGGCGAAGTCGTTTTTTCAGTCCTATCAAAAGGCCTTTGCCTTTATTTTGCTGGGAAGTATTTTATGGTTTTTCACTGAGCTAAATGGATATATAAGTAGCTTTATTGTTGCTTTAGGCTTTGTAGAAGCAGTAAGTGTTCGTTTTCAAAAACCATGGTGGGTAACCAGACAGTTACTTGGGCGTAGTGGCAATAATGACGTTACTTTACACATGGATGAAAATGGCATTAATATTGAATCGCCCTATGTAAAACAACAATTTCTTTGGTCAGACATAACCGACATTACATGTACAGAGAAGGGTTTTGTCATAAAAGTTCAGCAGCAAGGACACTACGTTTCTGCATCGATATTATCCGATTTAGCAATAGATTTTCTGCGTCAAAAGGCAAGAAATGTTTCACTCCAAACCAAGCACGTCAGCGACAGCTAATAGGTTAAGCGAAAAACTCTTATGGCTAATAACCGCTCAATTTTAGTTAACCCCGTTTTTTTACTTACGTTTTTAATTGGCTGGGCCGTATTAATTTGGGGATCAGGCTTACCTAGTGAAGATTTTTCCAATTATGTGGTCTTTACTTTTTTAGGGACATTAGGAGCGATTTTTGCCAACTCAACAGGTGCCGGTGGCGGCGTGATATTTATCCCGATGTTTAACCACCTAGAGTTTAGTGAAGTTCAGTCAATTGCCACAAGCTTCGGTATTCAATGCTTTGGCATGACAGCTGGTGCGCTGACTTGGTACCGACATTATTATAGCGATAAGCGCGAATTAAAATTATGGCAAGGCTTTAAACGTATTATTACCTTAGTCACTATCGCTTCTATTTTTGGATTGCTCAGCACTTATCAATGGCAGCTAGCATCACCAACAAGTTTACATCATAGCTTTAGTTGGTTTTCGCTATTGCTTGGCTGTTTTATTGTTGCGTCTGTGTACTTAATTAAGCCGAAACGAGAGTCAAGCCAGTTACAGTGGTATGACTATATTGCTTTGGTGGTAATTGGCATTGTTGGCGGGGCTATTACCGCTTGGCTATCGGTTGGTGTAGGTGAAATCTTAGCAATCTATCTGATTTTAAGGCGTTTTGATGTAACAATGGCGGTTGCAGCTGCGGTTGTGGTGTCAGCATTAACGGTTTGGGCTGCGATTTGGCAGCATACATTAGTTAACTTTTCGGTGTATTGGCAAGTCGTTATTTTTGCAGGCCCTGGGGCAGTTATTGGTGGTATTTTAGCGAAATCTTTAGTGACTTATTTGTCGGCACGTAAACTCAAGTTGTTTTTTGCTTTTTGGCTTTTAATCATTGGTGCATTTGGCATTTAATTAACTTCAAAAATAAGCTCATTAGAAATATAAATGAGAATTATTCGCAAAAGCCTTGACAGCGTTATATTGGTTAATTACTCTTGCGCAACAATGAAAACAGCAATAACACAATTTTAAATAGGCACCTCATGATTAAAAAAATTCTTTGCTTATCAGCTTTGGTTATGACATCGATTTCGGCATTTGCCAGTGAAGTAAATGTCTATTCATATCGCCAACCATTTTTAGTGGAACCTTTATTTAAAGCATTTACCGATGAAACGGGTGTAAAAGTGAATGTGGTATTTGCTAAAAGCGGTATTGCAGAACGTTTAGCCAGAGAAGGGGCTCACAGCCCTGCCGATGTTTTGCTAACCACAGATATTAGCCGATTAGTCGAGCTAAAAGATAAAGGCTTAATGCAACCAGTAAATTCTGATGTCTTAGAGCAGGCGATTCCTAGCCAGTTTCAGGCAGAAGATAATACCTGGTTTGGTTTAACCACCCGTGTTCGTAATATTTACACTGCCAAACGTTTAGGCGACGTTGAAATTAATTATGAAGACTTAGCTGATGCCAAATACAAAGGCAAAATTTGTACGCGCAGTGGTAAGCACCCGTACAATGTGGCATTAGTCGCTTCTATGATTGCTGAGCATGGTGAAGCTGATACCTTAGTTTGGTTAGAAGGGGTTAAAGCAAATCTTGCACGTAAGCCACAAGGTAATGATCGCGGCCAAGTCCAAGCTATTCATCAAGGTTTGTGCGATGTGTCATTAGGTAACAGTTACTATTTCGGTAAAATGTTAATGGACGAAAAGCAAAAGGTTTGGGCTGATGCGGTCAATATTAACTTTCCCAATCAAGCAAACCGTGGCGCCCATGTTAACATTTCTGGTGTTGGTTTAGCCAAACACGCGCCAAATGCTGATGCGGGTAAGGCGCTAATTGAGTTTCTAGCTTCAGAGCAAGCACAAAAAATGTATGCAGAATTGAACATGGAATACCCAGTAAGAGCTGGCGTTGCAAAATCTGAACTTGTTGCGTCTTGGGGCGAATTTAAAGCGGATGACTTGTCGTTAGAAACCATTGCCAAGCACCGTAAAACTGCATTAAAGCTGCTTGACCAAGCTAAATTTGATCTGTGATATTTGGGCAAACTAATAAAATTTGGCAGTCCATCACTTGGATTGTAGCACTGGCGCTGATGGCGCCAGTGTTCGTTATGCTGTTTACCAGTATCGGCGATTCAGGTGAGTTATTTAAACACCTTTGGCAAACGGTTTTGCCAACCTATATTTCAAATACCCTATGGCTATCATTTTGGGTTGTCGCACTATCATTGCTGTTTGGCGTACCTAGTGCCTTTTTAATTAGCCAAACTAATTTATATTCCGCAAAAGCTTTGCGTTGGGCACTGTTGCTGCCATTGGCGATGCCGGGTTATTTAGTCGCTTATTTATATACTGATCTATTTGATTATGCTGGACCGGTTCAGCGGTTACTAAGAGACGTTTTTTCGTGGCAATCGGCCAGTGATTATTGGTTTTTTGATTTGCGAACATTAGAAGGAGCAGCAGTTATTTTGGCGCTGGTGTTATACCCTTATGTTTATATGCTAACGCGCACTAGCTTAGAGCTTCAGGATAAAAATTTATTACGGGCTGGCCGAACCTTAGGGCTAAGCGCAAAACAATCAATAGTTAAAATTGCCCTACCGTTAGCGCGTCCTGCCATTATGATTTCTGCCACTATTGTGATGATGGAAACCATTGCCGACTTTGCCACCGTACAATACTTTGCGGTAAATACCTTAACAACGGCGATATATGACACTTGGTTAGGCTATGGCGATATGGCAGCGGCCAATGCGCTGGCCAGTGTGCTATTGCTACTGGTGTTATTTGTGGTAGTCGCAGAGCAAAAATCTCGCGCAGGACAACGTCATCAAACTAACCGTCCTAATACCGACAATGACAAAATTATTTTGACTAAACTCCAGCAAGTTTTTGGTATTTTTAGCTGTTGGTTATTGGTGATTATGGGCTTTGTATTACCGTTTTATTTATTGATCGATATGGCCTTAGCTTATACCCAGTTTGAACAAATGGCTGAGCTATTCACTATTGGCTTAGCAACGTTGCAAGTATCGGCAATTGCAGCGACCGTAGCTGTGGTTATATCGTTACTTTTAGCATTATTTAATCGATTTTATCAGGGCAAAGTTAACGGGTTGCCTTTGCAACTATCAGGCTTTGGTTATGCGGTGCCTGGAACTGTGCTGGCGATGGCATTAATGGCAACTTTTGGTCCGTTAGATCATTGGCTTAATGATTTGGCTAAATTGTTCAATTTAAGCCAACCTGGATTGATCTTATCCGGTACAAGCTTCGCCATAGTTTTTGCTTTTGTTGTGCGCTTTGCTGCAGTTTCTCATGGCGCTATTAATGCGGGGATTGATAAAATTCCTGCGACCTTAGATAAAGCACCTGCCAGTTTAGGCGTAGGTTTATTGCCAAGTTTAGTTAAAGTCCATTTGCCCTTGCTGAAAAGTTCGATTGTTGTCGCCTGGTTACTGGTATTCGTTGAGTCGATGAAAGAACTACCTGCGGTACTATTGCTAAGACCATTTAACTTTGAAACCTTAAGTACCTTCATTTTTCAGCTGATTTCTGATGAACAATTGGAGCAAGGCGCAATTGGCGCAGTATTAATTGTCGTGTTTGGTTTAATTCCTATTATTTGGTTAAACAAAGCAAAACATTAATTAAAACCTTAACGAATACCTAAAGTAATACATAATCGAACATTAAGGCTGTTGGTGAAGCTCCTGAGCTAAGGTACACTGCACGGCAAAATCATATTTTATAAAAAGAAGAGTGGTAAGTGAGTACAGTTCTAACACTAGAGCAATTGCATGTGGTAATCGATAATCAAGCAATCTTAACTGATGTCTCATTTACTTTGGCTTCTGGTGAAATTCTTGGCCTAGTCGGACCGAGTGGCTGTGGTAAAACTACCCTGTTAAATACCATTGCCGGTTTTATCGCTCAGCAATCTGGTGACATTAGTTTGCAAGGGCTCTCGCCTATCACACCTGAACATATGGTTGCCCCAGAGCTGCGCCATGTTGGGATGATTTTCCAAGACTATGCTTTATTTCCGCACTTAACTGTTGAGCAAAATATTGGTTTTGGTATTACGAAAATGTCAAAAGCTGAGCAGCAGATTCGAATTAATCAGTTGCTAAGCATGCTAGAGCTAGCTGAGTTTAATCATCGTTATCCACATCAATTATCGGGCGGGCAACAGCAGCGAGTAGCGATTGCTAGGGCAATTGCGACACGTCCGAAACTTCTATTACTTGATGAACCGTTTTCAAATATTGATTCACGTTTACGTCAGTCACTAATGCTGGAACTTAGGCAATTATTAAAATCGCTAAATATGAGTGCGATTTTTGTAACCCATAATAAAGATGAAGTGTTCACATTTGCCGATAAAATGGCGGTAATGGCCGAAGGGAATATACTACAATTTGGCGCACCAGCAGATATTTGCCAAGCGCCAAATAGCTATCAAGTAGCTGATTTTCTGCAATTAGGCAGTTGGGTAGCGTGCTTACCTTCTGCAACCGAGTTACGAACAGCGCTTGGCAACCTTAAGTTCGATAATACGCAATACGCACAACTGCCATTGATTGCCGAGCAAGCAAGCGCTTACCTTTTGCTTAAGCCGCAATACCTTGAAATTAGTGCGGATGACAGTGCTGAACTTGAAATTGTTCATATTAATGTTACTGAACATGGTTTTCACTATCACTTAGCCAGTATTAATCAAGATGATGAACTTTCAATTAGCCAATTAAGTGTTTATTCGCCACAAATATTTGCCCTACATGATAAGGTTGCAGTGACTGTAATCGAACACGAATATTTGCTTTATCCATGCCCAGCCATTTATTCCACAAAATAGTGCTGTTTATATTATCAGTGGTTCAAAATTTAGTTAAATTCCGGTAAAAATTTATTTTTTAGGGCCTGTGATCCACAAAATCCCACAGAATCATCTACTTCGCTCGATCGCCTGATTTTTCTGGCTTATAGCGCGATCAATTTCGCTATTCTTTGCTTGACATCCCGTTGTCTATCTCTCTAAACTGTACAAATGTGGGAAAAAGTGGGGAATAGTGGATCTGAGTTGTTCAGTTACTCCTAAATAAGGTTATGTTTAGAGGCACCAGTGCGATTACGCTCGACAGCAAAAAACGAATCACGATGCCAACTCGGTATCGCGAGGAACTTATTGCCGATTGCGCGGGAAAAATGGTGTGTACTGTTGATATTCAACATCCTTGTTTACTGCTTTATCCGCTTCCTGAATGGGAAGAAATTGAATTAAAACTGTGTGGATTGTCATCAATGAATCCACAAGAACGTTTGTTACAACAAGTTCTCCTTGGCAATGCCTCCGATTGCGAGATGGACAAAAACGGACGTTTATTAATTAATGGCCCTCTTTGTCAGCATGCATCGCTTGAAAAGAACGTAATGCTTGTAGGGCAATTAAAGAAATTTGAAATTTGGAGTGAATCGGCTTGGCAAGCACAAATGCAAAACGGCATTAGCAAAATCCAAGCAGGCGAAATCGAATTAACTGAACGATTACTAGATTTATCATTATAAAAATGCCTGATAAAAGTTCACACATTTCAGTATTGCTTGATGAAGCAATCGAAGCCTTAGCCATTGATCCAAATGGCACTTATATCGACTGTACATTTGGTCGAGGCGGCCATTCGAGACAAATTCTTTCCCAGCTGGGTGATAACGGCCAACTAATTGCGATTGATCGCGATCCAACCGCGATAGCTGCCGCGGAAATTTTCAAAGACGATCCACGTTTTGCTATTGAGCATCATGGTTTTGCCGAGCTTGGCAATATCGCGAGCAAGCGTGCACTTAATGGCAACGTTGACGGTATTTTATTCGATCTTGGTGTGTCATCACCTCAGCTTGATGAAGCCGAGCGTGGCTTTAGTTTTATGAAAGATGGCCCGCTGGATATGCGAATGGACACTACTCGTGGCGAAACGGCGGCACAGTGGTTAGCGCGTGCTGATGTTGAAGATATTAGCTGGGTATTAAAAACCTTTGGCGAAGAAAAACATGCTTGGCGTATTGCTAACGCGATTGTTGATAGCCGAGAAGAAAATCCGCTGACTCGTACTGGTGAATTAGCCAAACTCATTGCTACCACAGCACCGCAAAGAGAAATTAAAAAACATCCTGCCACTCGCAGTTTTCAAGCCATTCGTATGTATATCAATTCTGAGTTAGATCAGATTGAGCAAGCGTTGGCGGCATCACTTGATGTATTAAAACCGGGTGGTCGTTTAGTAGTGATTAGTTTTCACTCACTAGAAGATAGGTTAGTAAAGCAATTTATGCGTAAGCATTCACAAGGTAAGCAAGTACCTCGCGGTATGCCGATTAGTGAAGCTGAATTAAATAAAGGTAAAAAATTAAGTTTGGTTGGGCGTAAAACTAAACCAAGCAAAGCAGAAGTTGAACGTAACGTTAGATCAAGAAGTTCGGTGTTACGTGTTGCTGAGCGTATAGCGTAACGCTAATGGCGGCTAAAAATACAGCCTTAGTTGTTGATATTTTACATGATATTCAACAACACCTGTTCACTTACATACTGCTGTTAGCGGTTATAGGTTCAGCGTTTGCAGTGATTTACTTCACTCATTTAAATCGCCAAACCACCAGTGAACTGGAAATGCTGTTAACAGTGCGCGATGAAATAGAAATAGAACGACGAAATTTAGTTATTGAGCAAAACAGCTTAGCTGAACATAGCACAATAGAAAAAAAGGCAGCGGAGCTTCTGAATATGAACCGCCCAGATACAGAGTCGGAAATAGTAATTACAATACCATGACAGTTGCGAACAAAAAAAATAAAGCGAAACAAAAACCAAGCACAGTTGCTTGGCGCTTTTACGTTGTGCTGTCAATTGTTGTATTGATCTATGGCAGCCTGATGGCGCGCGCCGCTTACATTCAGGTTATTGAACCAGACATGCTAAAAGAGCAAGGTGATATGCGCTCTTTACGAACTGCGGAAAGCAAAGTGCAACGTGGTTCTATTTTAGATCGCAATGGTCGCGAGCTTGCGGTATCTGTACCGGTAGAAACGGTTTGGGCAGATCCAAAAGTTGTAATGGATCACAACGCCTTATCAATGACTAAACACTGGCAAGCGTTGGCCGATGTGCTTGGCCAAGACGTCAATAAATTAACCAGCCGTATTGTTCGCCACCCAAACAAACGTTTTGTTTATGTCGAGCGCCAAGTTTCGCCAGTCATGGCCAATTACATAAAAGAATTGAAAATCCCGGGTATTTACCTACGTAAAGAATCAAAACGCTTTTATCCAGCAGGGGAAATTAGTGCTCATGTTGTTGGTTTTACTAATGTTGACGATAAAGGTATTGAAGGTATAGAGCGGGTTTACGATACCTTACTGACTGGCGTGGGCGGCGAGAAAAAATTTAGAAAAGACGCTAAAGGCCGCAAAATTGAAATATTGTCGGTGGAAGAAGCGCAGCCGCCCCAAGATTTGGTACTCAGTATTGATCAGCGTATTCAGGCGTTAGCTTACAGTGAACTAAAAGGGGCCGTTAAGGCCTTTAAAGCCACTTCAGGCTCGGTATTAGTGGTTGATGTTCACACCGGTGAATTATTAGCTATGGTTAATTCGCCGTCTTACAACCCAAATGACAGATCGAATACCCCAGCGCACAAATTCCGTAATCGCGCTATTACCGACATGTTTGAACCGGGTTCAACCATGAAGCCGTTATCTTTGTTAACTGCGATGGAATTTGGTGTGGCATCAGCCGATACCAAAGTAGATACCAGTCCAGGTTGGATGCGCTTGGGTGGCCGTCGCGTCAGCGATCCAATTAACCGTAAAGTGTTGTCGATGGAAGAAATTTTAATTCATTCATCGAATATGGGGACGGCAAAATTAACCTTGTCACTTCCTAAAGAGTACCTATTAGATAAATTTTTTGAAGTGGGTTTTGGTCAAGAAACGGGCATCGGTTTAATTGGTGAAACTCAAGGCATGATGCATGATCGCCCACGATGGTCAGAATTTGAATTAGCAACACTTTCGTTTGGTTACGCATTGGCGATTAGTCCATTGCAACTGGCTCGTTTATACACATCGTTTGCAAATGGCGGCATAAAATTACCGTTATCGATTGTTAAAACTGATACCCCACCAAAAGGTGAGCGCATTTTTTCTGAGAAGCTAACGGCCGAACTTAGAACTATGTTAGAGGCGGTAGTAGAAGAAGGCGCGAAAAAAGCAAAAGTTGAAGGCTATCGCGTTGGCGGTAAAACAGGTACTAGCATTAAAGCGATTGCTGGTGGTTACGGGAATGACTACGTCGGTTTATTCGCGGGCATGGCACCAATTGATGACCCAGAAGTTGTGGTTGTGGTGGTAATAAATGAGCCAGGTGGTGATTTGTATCACGGTGGTGATGTTGCGGCACCCGTTTTTTCGCGAGTTATGAAAGGTGCGATGCAAGTGTTAAATATTGCGCCAGATAAAAACCGTATTGTTCACTTACCAACAACTGCGACGCAGCGTAAAGGAGGCAATGATGCATAAGCCATTGCCTAACTCTATACCAAATAATTTACCTGAGCATGCTATCAGTCAAGCGCTAGCGGCGTTTGATATTGAATTTTCTCCTATGGCAACGGGTGACTTAGTTAATGATAGTCGTCAGATTAAAGCCGGTGATATTTTTTGTGCGGTTATCGGTTCAGCCAGTGATGGTCGTCAGTTTATTGAAAAAGCAATTGCCGCTGGCGCTAGATTAATTTTGGCGCAGTGTCATCATAGCCAGCAGCACGGAAATATGATTGAGCGCAGTGTTGAACAGGCTGATGGCACAATAAATACTGCGAAAATCATTCAGTTTTATAATTTAGCGACGCGATTATTTGATTTAGCGGCAATTTATTATCAAAACCCACAACAGCAATTAACCTTAATTGGCGTCACTGGTACCAATGGTAAAACCAGCACTAGCCAAATGATCGCAAGCTTACTGAACACTTGTCAGCATAAAGCTGCGGTAATAGGTACTACTGGCGCAGGCATGATTGAAAATTTGACGCCGATTGCCAATACCACTCCAGGGCCAACTGAATTAAATCAGTTAATGGCGAGCTTTGTTGAGCAAGATATCAGTCATGTGGCGATGGAAGTGTCATCACATGCCCTTGAACAGCAACGCATTCAGGCAGGTCAATTTGCCGTAGCGGTATTTACCAATTTAACCCGTGAACACCTTGATTATCATCAAACGATGGCAGCGTATGCACAAGCTAAGTTTGAAATTTTCTCTGGTCAGCAATCGCAGGTTGCTGTGATTAATGCTGATGATGATTATGGTCAAGTTTGGCTTAAGCAACTTGAACAGCCGGTAATTGCCTACGGTCGCAGTGAAAAGATCGCGCGTTATGCTCGTTTTGTTCAAGCTAGCGATATTGAGCTAAGTGCTCATGGCATTAGCTTTACCATTAATACCGAACATGAGAGCGTTAAAGCGAATAGTCAGCTACTAGGCATGTTTAATGTTGATAATGCCTTAGCGGCAGTGGCGACATTATTGGCTTTAGATATTCCGCTTGCACGTATCGCTCAAGCCATTAGCCAACTAACGCCAAGTGCAGGCCGTATGGAAACATATTTTGCTGACAACAAGCCAACGGCGATTGTTGATTACGCCCATACCCCAGATGCTCTAGAAAATGCCTTAGTTGCTTGTCAGCAGCATTGTCAGGGCGAGCTTTGGGTCGTATTTGGTTGCGGTGGCGACCGTGACAAAGGTAAACGTCCACAAATGGGCAGTATTGCTGAGCGATATGCTCAGCACGTTATTATTACAAATGACAACCCGCGAAGTGAGGCACCAGAATTGATTGCCCACGATATTTTATCGGGTTGTACACGTACGGAAAAAATCACAGTTATGTTAGATCGCAATCAAGCAGTACGATCAACACTTATCCATGCAAAACCAAATGATGTGGTGTTATTAGCGGGCAAAGGCCACGAAAGCAACATTGACATTGCTGGAAAAATTATTGAATACAATGAGCGCGCTGTCGTCAGTCAATTTTATCAAGGCGGAGAACAACAATGATCACTTTGCACTTGTCTGAAATCGCAACCGTAACTGACGGCCAGTTAATTGGCGATGATCGCACCATTGATGCGATTGTTACTGACAGCCGAGCATTGACCGTTGAGCAAGTATTTTTAGCGCTGAAAGGCCCTAACTTTGATGGTCATAAATTTATTGAACAAGTGGCTAATTTAGGTGCTAGTGCAGTAATTGTTGATCACCAAGTTGAAACTAAATTACCGCAAATTGTTGTGCCAGATACCCGTTTAGCGCTAGGTAAAATCGGCGCTTACGTTAAACAACAAACAGCGCCGAAAACCGTTGGTATTACTGGCAGTAGCGGTAAAACCACAGTTAAGGAAATGGTAGCCGCGATCTTATCGCGTTTAGGTAATGTTTTAGCCACCAATGGCAATTTTAATAACGATATTGGCGTGCCGTTAACGTTACTGCGCTTAACCCACGAGCATGATTTTGCGGTGATTGAAATGGGCGCTAACCATATTGGCGAAATTGCCTATACCACCAGTTTGGTTAAACCTGATGTCGCCATTATCAATAACATCGCAGCGGCTCACCTCGAAGGTTTCGGTGATTTATGTGGCGTAGCGCGTGCCAAAGGCGAAATTTTTGATGGCATTCCACAAGGTGGCGTCGCGGTTTATAACCAAGATACTCAGTGGGCCAGCAAATGGCAGTGGCGATTAGAAGATAAAGATGTTCGATTATTCTCTTGTGCCAACAAAGCTGATTATTACAGTGCTGATGTGACCTTAGACGAACACGGGTGTGCCAATTTTAAACTGCACACGCCAATTGGCAGTACTTATATTCAGCTAGTACTGCCAGGTAAGCATAATGTTTGTAATGCAGTGGCTGCAGCAACAATTGCCATTGAATGTGGTGCTAGCCTAGATGATATTAAATTAGGCTTAGCTGAAATGCAGTCGGTAAAAGGCCGATTAAATGTTTATTCGCTTAACAACCATTGTCGTTTGATTGATGACACCTATAACGCCAATGTTGAGTCAATTAAAGCGGCCAATGAGCTTTTGGCAAGCTATCCAGGTTATCGAGTATTAATTTTGGGTGATATGGCCGAACTTGGTAGTGAAGCGAGAAGTTATCATCAAGAAGTTGGCGAACACGCTAAAGACCAAGGCATAGATTACTTAATGACGTTGGGGGTGCTTAGCCAAAGCACCGCTGATGCGTTTGGTGAACATGGTCAACATTTTAGTTCAAAAGAACATTTACTTGAGACATTGTTTGAGCATTTAGCGAATGAATCACAAGATATTTCGATTTTAGTGAAAGGGTCGCGTAGTGCCCATATGGAGCACGTAGTAAAAGCCATTATTCAATGGCGAGGCCTTGACGTAGAGGAGCACGCATAATGCTTTATTGGTTAGGCGAGTACCTCACCCAATATTATTCTGGTTTTAATGTTTTTTCATATCTGACGTTCCGCGCGATTGTCAGTACGTTAACGGCATTAGTGATTTCATTGTACTTTGGTCCAAAGCTTATACGTGCATTACAGCGCATGCAAATAGGCCAAACCGTACGTGATGATGGCCCTGAAAGTCATTTATCTAAATCAGGCACGCCGACTATGGGCGGGTTATTGATTCTGGCATCGATTATTGTCAGTGCCCTACTGTGGGGCGATTTATCGAATACTTATGTGCTAACCACGTTATTTGTTATTGCCTCTTTCGGCATTATTGGCTTTGTCGATGACTATCGTAAAGTAATTCGAAAAGACGCTAATGGCTTAATTGCTCGCTGGAAGTATTTTTGGCAAACCGTTATCGGCCTAACAACCGCAGTGTTCTTATATTCTCAAGCGCAATCACCCGCAGAAACGGCATTGCTGATCCCATTTATCAAGAATGTTATGCCGCAACTGGGCTTGCTTTATATTGCACTGGCATATTTTGTCATTGTTGGCACCAGTAATGCGGTGAATTTAACCGACGGTTTAGATGGCTTGGCGATTGTTCCAACGATTATGGTGGCGGGCGCGTTTGCAGTTTTTGCCTATATGACAGGTAACGTTAACTTTTCTGGTTATTTAAATATTCCTCACATTGCCCAAACTAGTGAGTTGGTGGTGGTTTGTACGGCCATTGTTGGAGCGGGCTTAGGTTTCTTATGGTTTAACACTTATCCGGCGCAAGTCTTTATGGGCGATGTTGGCTCTTTAGCGTTAGGTGCTGGTCTTGGTGTAATAGCGGTATTAGTCCGTCAAGAATTAGTGTTATTTATCATGGGCGGTGTGTTTGTGATGGAAACATTGTCAGTCATTTTGCAGGTAGGTTCATACAAATTACGTGGTGAGCGCATATTCCGTATGGCGCCTATTCACCATCATTATGAATTAAAGGGCTGGCCAGAGCCGCGCGTGATCGTGCGTTTTTGGATTATCTCCTTGGTATTAGTATTGGTTGGCTTAGCAACGCTGAAATTAAGATAACTGCAGCGTTAAGATAGATTAAAAAGAGCAAGTAATTAGAATGTTAGATTTATCACCACTACAAAATAAGCGAATTGTTGTGTTGGGCTTAGGCCTAACCGGCATGTCGTTTGCTCGCTTTTTAGCGAGCAACGGGCTTAGCTTTGCAGTAAACGATAGTCGCGCTGAAAACGACAGCTTTGCTCAATTTAATCAACAATACCCAACTATTGAGTTACATACAGGGCAGTGGCATCAAAGTTTAATTGCAAGTGCTGAAGTATTGCTAGTAAGCCCAGGTGTCGATCTGAATCAAAGTGAAATTGCCAATAGTATTGCGCCAAATTGTCAGGTCTGGGGCGATGTTGAGCTTTATGCAAGATTAAAAGAAACTTCTGTCGTTGCCGTTACCGGCTCTAATGGCAAATCAACGGTGGTGACTTTGTTGAACCATGTTGGCCAGCAGTTATCAATTAATACCCAGCTTGGCGGTAATGTTGGTGTGCCAGTGCTAGATACTTTGGATAAAGACCCTGAGTTACTTATTTTAGAGCTATCGAGTTTTCAGTTAGAAACCACATCAAGTTTAACGCCGAAAGTAGCCTGTGTGCTGAATTTATCGGACGATCATTTAGATCGTCATCAAACCATGGCTAATTACCAACGTATTAAACAGCGAGTGTATTTAGGTGCCGAACACGGCGTATTTAATCGCCAAGACGCTGCCACGGTTCCAGAAGTGTCAATTGATACAGTCTCGTTTGGCATAGATCAGCCAGCTCATGGTCAGTTTGGTATTGTTGCCCATAAAACTGAAGAGCAACAAGCCTATTATTTGGCATTTGGTGACCAACGTTTAATTGCGCTAAGTGAATTGCCACTTAGTGGAATGCACAATGCGAGTAATTGCTTAGCGGTACTCGCTATCGGTTATTTACTTGGCTGGGATCTCAACCAAATGGTGCAGGCAATTCGCTCATACAATGGCTTGCCACACCGCTGTCAGCCGATAGTCACTAACGATGGCATACAATGGGTGAATGATTCAAAAGCAACCAATGTTGGCGCAACCATTGCCGCAATTGAAGGCTTGGCACCGACATTAACTAGCGACAACAAGTTAATACTTATCGCTGGTGGAGAAGGAAAAGGCGCTGATTTCGAACCACTGCATTCAGTATTGGCTAATCACGTTAGTCATGTCATTGCTTTGGGTAAAGATCAGCAGCAAATACTAGCTATCAGTAGCGATGGCATTGCGGTTGAAAGTTTGCAGCAAGCGGTCACTTTTGCCAAAGAGTTAGCACAACCAGGTGATATGGTCTTGTTATCGCCAGCCTGTGCCAGCATTGATATGTTTGCTAATTACACTGAACGTGGGCAAGCATTTACTTCAGCAGTTCTAGAGCTGGGCACTTCACAAGAGGAAATTGCACATGGCAGCTAACTTCTCTTTACGTGTGATGACCATGCCACAAGTGCCTGAGTGGATGAAGGTAGAAACCAATGCCAATGTTACTTTCGATCGCACTTATGTGATATTAATGGTGACTTTATACACCATAGGCTTGGTTATGGCGGCAACGTCATCAATGCCAGTTGCCGAACGTTTATTTAACGATCCGTTTCATTTTGTCACACGCCACGCAATTTATATTGGCTTAAGCATTGTTATTGCAGCCTTTACTTTACAAATCCCAATGAGTTGGTGGCATCAAAATAGTGGCAAATTATTGTTGTTAACCATTGTCTTATTAATGGTGGTGTTATTGATTGGTCGCTCAGTTAATGGTTCAACTCGCTGGATTGTGTTGGGACCCATTACTGTTCAGGCGGCAGAGCCGGCAAAACTATTCTTTTTTTGCTACTTGTCTGCTTATTTAGTGCGTCGCCGTGACGAAGTAATGGAGAACATCAAGGGCTTTGCTAAACCATTGATTGTATTTGGTGTTTTGGCAATGTTGTTGCTATTGCAACCAGACTTAGGAACAGTGGTTGTAATGTTCGTAACCACCTTTGGTCTGCTATTTTTAGCGGGTGCGAAATTATGGCAGTTTATAGCTGTTGCGAGCGTTGGCGTCGGTGCGCTATCATTGCTCGCTATTTTTGAACCCTATCGCTGGCGCCGCGTTACCAGCTTCCTTGATCCTTGGGCAGATCCCTTTGGCAGTGGCTATCAATTAACCCAGTCGTTAATGGCGTATGGTCGTGGCGAATTGTTTGGTCAAGGCTTAGGCAATAGCATTCAAAAATTGGAATATTTACCGGAAGCACACACTGACTTTGTTATGGCTGTGCTTGCCGAAGAGTTTGGTTTTGTTGGCATAAGCGCCATTTTAATTTTGAGTTGTATTTTAGTGATTAAGGCGTTGTTGCTTGGCCGTCAGGCCGTGAATAAAGAAAAGTATTTTGAAGGCTTTTTTGCCTATGGTATTGGCATTTGGTTTTGTTTTCAGGCTGCAGTAAATATTGGTGCAAGCGCTGGTATTGTGCCAACTAAAGGCTTAACTATGCCTTTGGTTAGCTATGGCGGTAGCTCAATTATTATTATGACCATTGCCGTTGTTGTCTTGCTAAGAATTGATCATGAAATTCGATTGCAAAGTCTACAAGCGACGAAATCAACCCGTCGTCCTGCTAAGCAAGAGAGTAAACAGGAGGCTGCTGATGTCTAAACAGCCTAAATTACTGGTGATGGCCGGTGGCACCGGTGGCCATATTTTCCCAGGCATTGCAGTAGCTAGAGCATTAGAAAATGAAGGTTGGGATATTCATTGGTTAGGTACGGCAAAACGTATGGAAGCCGATATTGTGCCAAAACACGGTTACCCAATTTCTTTTATCAATATTGCTGGTATGCGTAATAAAGGCTGGCAAGAATTGATCAAATTGCCGTTCAAATTATTACAGTCATTATTGCAATCAATTCGTGTTATCCGTGGGATTAACCCTGATGTTGTCTTAGGCATGGGCGGATACGCCAGTGCGCCAGGTGGTGTTGCTGCTTGGCTACTTGGTAAGCCGTTAGTGCTGCATGAGCAAAACGCCGTTGCTGGTATGAGTAACCGTTATTTATCGCGTATTGCCAAACGTGTGTTATGTGCGTTTCCGGGAGCATTTAAGCCACGAGTTCATGCTGAAGTTGTAGGCAATCCACTACGTAAAGAAATGGTGGAATTAGAGCAAGTAGTCTCGGTACAGCCAACTACCACTAAAAAAGTGCTAGTGATTGGTGGTAGTTTAGGCGCACAAGTATTTAACGAAACTGTGCCAAATGCCATTAAACAAATTCAAGTACAGCAAATTCATATTTGGCACCAAACCGGTAAAGGTAATGCCGAAGATGTAGAGGCGCGTTATCAAGCGACAGAATTACCGGCAGAGCGCATTAAAGTTTCTGAGTTTATCGACAATATGGCTGAAGCCTACAACTGGGCGGATGTTGTGGTGTGTCGTGCTGGTGCGTTGACGGTTTCAGAATTGGCAATGGCTGGTAAGCCCGCAATTTTTATTCCACTGCCACATGCGGTAGATGATCATCAAACCAAGAATGCTAATTACTTGGTTAGCCGCGGCGCTGCTAAATTAATCGCCCAAAAAGATTTTAACGGTACAACTTTAGCGCAAATGTTAAATAGCTTATTTAGTTCAGATACCGTGATTCGAAATATGTCAAAGGCGGCATTAGATGCCGCTCATGCAGACGCCACTACCAAAGTTGCAAATGCTTGTAAGGAGTTAGTGGCACATGGTTAAACAACAAGTGAATAGTCAATTAGCTTCGATAAAAATGCCAGAAATGCGTCGCGTTAAGCAGATTCATTTTGTTGGTATTGGTGGTGCCGGTATGGGCGGTATTGCTGAGGTCTTGCTTAACGAAGGTTATCAAATTTCAGGTTCTGATATTCAGGAAAATGCCTTCGTTCAACGTTTAACGGCATTAGGTGCTCAAATTAATATTGGTCACCAAGCCAGTAATATTGAAGGCGCTAGCGTGATTGTGGTTTCTACTGCCATCGATCATAGCAATCCTGAAATTGTTGCAGCATTTGAGCAGCGTATTCCTGTTGTGCGTCGCGCCGAAATGCTCGCAGAATTGATGCGCTTCCGTCACGGTATCGCCATTGCTGGTACGCATGGTAAAACGACAACAACTAGTTTAATTGCCAGTATTTTTGCCGAAGGTCAGCTTGATCCAACGTTTGTTATTGGCGGGTTATTAAACAGTGCTGGTACCAATGCTCGTCTAGGTAATAGCCGTTACTTAGTGGCTGAAGCCGATGAGTCAGATGCATCATTTTTGCATTTGCAGCCAATGGTTGCTGTCGTTACCAACATTGACCAAGACCATATGGAAACTTATCAAGGTGACTTTGAAAAGCTTAAAGATACCTATTTAGAGTTCCTTCATAACTTGCCGTTCTATGGGGTAGCGATCATGTGTATTGACAACCCAGTAGTGCGTGAAATTTTACCGAAAGTGGCAAGGCAAGTGATTACTTACGGCTTTAGCGAAGATGCTGATGTTCGTGCCACTAACTATCAACAAGCGGCTGATAAGAGCAGCTTTAGCGTGGTCATTGAAGGAAATAAAGCATTTGATGCCACGGTAAATTTACCTGGTCAGCACAATGTGTTGAATGCGTTGGCTGCGATAGCTGTGGCAAATGATGAAGGCGTTGCTCATGGCTCAATTATCAAAGCGTTATCTGAATTCCAAGGTATTGGTCGTCGTTTTGAGCAGTTAGCAAATTTATCAACAGCTGCTGGTGAAATGGTGTTGGTGGATGATTATGGTCATCACCCTAAAGAAGTGGAAGTTACCATCAAGGCAATGCGTAATGGTTGGCCGGAAAAACGCTTAGCCATGGTATTTCAGCCGCATCGTTATTCTCGTACCCGCGATTTATTTGAAGACTTTGTTGAAGTGTTATCGGAAGTGGATAGCTTATTTTTACTTGATGTATATGCCGCTGGTGAAACGCCAATTGCCGCAGCAGACAGCAAGTCTTTGGCACGCGCGATTCGACTGCGCGGGCAAATTGAACCGGTTTATGTTAGCGACGTAGATAAGTTGCCTGAGTTACTGGCTAATCAGTTACAAGATGGTGACATGGTGATAACTCAAGGCGCCGGCAATATCGGTGCGATCGCGAGCACGTTAAGTGCTCATCCGCTATTGAACACGTCTAATTTAAACTCGGCTAAGTTAACTACGTCTAAGGTAGGGCAATAAATGACAGAAGTTAAAAATGTTGTGGTGCTGTATGGC
This sequence comes from Colwellia sp. MEBiC06753, assembly GCF_053470325.1. Classification (NCBI taxonomy): domain Bacteria; kingdom Pseudomonadati; phylum Pseudomonadota; class Gammaproteobacteria; order Alteromonadales; family Colwelliaceae; genus Colwellia; species Colwellia sp. MEBiC06753. The sequence goes on from NZ_JBQMTM010000011.1 coordinate 87,318, forward strand.
GGAAATTCTGCCGAGCGTGAGGTGTCACTGAATTCTGGAAAAGCGGTAGCAAACGGCCTTAGCCAAGCTGGATTTAATGTTGAATTAATTGATACAAAATTTACTGCAATTGCCGAATTAGCTGAGAAAAATATTGATTGTGTATTTATCGCGCTACATGGTCGTGGCGGTGAAGATGGCTGTTTACAAGGCGCGCTAGAATATTTGGGTTTACCTTATACCGGCTCAGGAGTTTTAGGCTCAGCACTGTCGATGGACAAAGTGCGCACTAAACAAATTTGGCAAGCACAAGGTTTACCGACAGCGCCATTTGAATTAATTGAAAAGTCCCATTTTGATATGGCTAATTGCGAGCAAGTGCTAGCGCGTTTAGGTGGCATGGCCATGGTTAAACCTGCGACTGAAGGTTCAAGCATTGGCATGGCAAAAGTCAGTGATGCACAGGCATTAGCTGCTGCGTTAACCAATGCTTTTGAGTTTGATGAACGCGTATTAGTTGAAGCGTGGATTAATGGCCCTGAATTTACTGTGGCGATTTTAGGTGAAGAAGCCCTGCCAGCAATTCATATGGAAACGCCACGCGAGTTTTATGACTATGAAGCGAAGTATCAAAGTACAACTACTGCTTATCATTGCCCAAGTGGTTTATCCGATAACGATGAAGCTGAGCTTAAAGCGCTTGCAATACAAGCATTTAACGCCGTTGGTGCCAAAGGTTGGGGTCGCGTTGATGTGATGCGTAACAACCAAGGGCAATGGCAGTTGTTAGAGGTAAATACCGTACCAGGCATGACAGAAACTTCGTTAGTGCCAAAAGCAGCGAAAGTATATGGCTTAGATTTTAATGCATTAGTGACACGCATTGTGGAGTTAGCTAACGTATGAGCCAAGCCGCAATGACCACTAACACAGAACAACCGAACCAAGGTGGCACTGCTGTGCACTGGACGTTTTGGTTGGGCTTAGTGTTTTTTTTGTTAGTGGTTATCGGCATGTTATCGGTGGGCTGGTTTGTCGGCAAACGGGTAAGCGCAGAAGAAACCTCACCAGTGACGTCGGTAGTGATCAGCGGTGAAATGCCTTACACGGTAGAGAACGATATTTTAACGGCTATTGAGCCGCTTAACATTGGCAACTTTTTTAAAGTGGATGTTAACCAAGTGCAGCAACGTGTCAATCAATTGCCTTGGGTATATTCGGTAGCGGTGCGTAAGCAATGGCCGAATGAATTAAAAATTTATGTGGTTGATCAGTCGCCAGTAGCCCGCTGGAATGGTGATTTTTTTATCAATCAATTTGGCAGCGCGTTTCAGGCATCAGCTGATCGGGTAAAGCAAAAGTTACCAGAATTTTTTGGTCCTGAAGGGAGTGAGCAAATAGCGCTAGACAACTTTAAAAGTTTAAGCGGTTTATTAGCTTATCGGAATTTAAGTATTGATGAGTTAGTACTTACTGAACGCTTCTCATGGCAGTTAACCTTGAGTGATGGCGTGCAGTTAAATTTAGGCAGGGAAGAGCGAGGGGGGCGCGTACAGCGTTTTATGGATATTTACCCTCAAATAAAACAGTATCAAAAAGATGATGAAGTAATTGATTATATTGATCTTCGTTATGACACCGGAGTAGCGGTCGGTTGGAAACCCGCTGCTCAAGAGCAAAGAGTTTAAGTGATGGCAAAAGTGGCAGACAGAAAATTAGTAGTAGGGTTAGATATCGGTACATCCAAGATATCTGTCGCCGTGGGTGAAATTACCCCAGAAAATAAATTAAGCATTGTTGGTGTCGGCAATCAACCATCGCGAGGCATGGATAAAGGCGGCGTTAACGATTTAAATTTGGTGATCCAATCAATTCAGCGAGCAATTAACGAAGCTGAATTAATGGCAGATTGCCGAATTAGTTCTATTTATCTGGGCATTTCAGGTAAGCATATTAGCTGTCAAAACGAAAATGGCATGGTGCCAATTAGTGATAACGAAGTAGTGCAAGAAGACGTAGATAACGTGATTCACACTGCACGCTCGGTGCCTATTTCGGCTGAGCGACGCATGCTTCATGTGTTGCCACAAGAATTTAGTATTGACTGCCAAGACGGTATTAAAAGCCCAATTGGTATGTCTGGCGTTCGTATGGAAGCGAAAGTGCATATTGTTACCTGTGCCAATGACATGGCAAAGAATTTGGTGAAATGTGTTGAGCGCTGTGATTTAAAAGCGGATCAGCTAATTTTTTCAGCGCTAGCATCAAGTTATGCCGTTGTTACTGATGATGAAAAAGAATTAGGTATCTGCGTGGTAGATATGGGCGCTGGCACTATGGATTTAACGGTATTTACTGGTGGCGCACTACGCCACACCGCGGTAATTCCAGTGGCCGGTAATCAGGTGACGAGCGATATTGCCAAAATATTTAGAACACCACTGAGCCATGCTGAAGATATTAAAGTGCAATATGCCTGCGCACTTCGTCAAATGGTCAGTATGGAAGAAAGCATTGAAGTGCCAAGCGTCGGTGGCAGACCGGCTCGTACCATGTCGCGTCATACACTTTCTGAAGTCGTAGAGCCGAGATATCACGAATTATTTGAATTGATCCATGAAGAACTGCGTGAAGCAGGTGTCGTTGATCAAATTGCTGCAGGTTATGTTTTTACCGGTGGTACAGCGAAAATGGAAGGGGTAGTGGAATTTGCTGAAGAAGTATTCCAAATGCCGGTACGTATTGCTAAGCCATTGCCAGTTGAAGGTTTGTATGAATACGTGAGCGACCCTACATATTCAACGGTAGTTGGTTTATTGCATTACGGTATGAAAGAAAGTAGCAGCGAAGAAGCAAGTAAAAAGAATCCGGAAGGTGTGACTGATTTATGGTCGCGCGTTCTTGCCTGGTTTAAAGGCGAATTTTAACCGTTATCGCTAGTCGATAGCAGATGTTTATTTTTGGTGGAACAAAAAACGTTAATAAAACGGAGAGAAGAAAATGTTTGAATTGATGGAAGATCACAACGAAGAAGCAGTAATCAAAGTTATTGGTGTTGGTGGCGGTGGCGGTAACGCTGTTGAACACATGGTAAGTCAAACCATTGAAGGGGTTGAATTTATCACAGCTAATACCGATTCACAGGCGTTACGTAACTCGTCAGCCAATGTTACCTTGCAGTTAGGTGGTGATGTAACCAAAGGCTTAGGCGCAGGTGCTAACCCTGAAATTGGTCGTCGTGCCGCTGAAGAAGATCGTGAAACGATCCGTCAAACGCTACAAGGTGCCGATATGGTATTTATCGCTGCTGGTATGGGCGGTGGTACTGGTACAGGTGCAGCACCGGTTGTTGCTGAAGTAGCGAAAGAAATGGGCGTGTTAACTGTAGCGGTTGTTACTAAACCGTTCCCATTTGAAGGCAAAAAGCGTATGAACTATGCCGATCAAGGTATTGAGTTTTTAGCGCAGCATGTTGATTCATTAATCACAATTCCAAATGAAAAATTACTGAAAGTTTTAGGTCCTGGTACTTCGTTATTAGATGCATTTAAAGCGGCAAATAACGTCTTACTTGGTGCGGTACAAGGTATTGCAGAATTAATCACCCGCCCAGGTTTAATCAACGTGGATTTTGCTGACGTACGCACAGTTATGTCTGAAATGGGGACTGCCATGATGGGTTCAGGTATTGCCTCAGGTGAAGATCGCGCACAAGAAGCTGCAGAAGCTGCAATTGCTAGTCCGTTATTAGAAGATGTCGATTTAGCTGGTGCTCGCGGTATCTTAGTTAATATTACAGCTGGCATGGATATCAGCATTGACGAATTTGAAACAGTTGGTAACCAGGTGAAGGCTTTTGCTTCTGAAAATGCTACTGTAGTAGTTGGTGCGGTAATTGACCCTGAAATGTCTGATGAACTACGTGTAACAGTAGTTGCTACAGGTATTGGCGCCGAGCGCAAACCTGATATCACTTTAGTTAACCCTGCGCCAGTAGTAGAGCAGCAAGTAGTTGGTGGTGATTATATTTCAACGCCACAGGCCGAACCTATGGTGAATGCGATGCCTGAAGCTAAAGAAGCTCCAGTGACAACATCACAGCGTGAGTTAGATAATTATTTAGATATCCCAGCGTTTTTACGTAAGCAAGCTGACTAATTTTATTAGTCAGCGCGCAGCGTTTAATGTGATATTTTGATTTTTTTGGTAATTTTTGGTACATTACGCCACCGCGAATTTAGGTGGTCGGATGTTGTCCGAAATTTTGGCTAAAGAAAAGGCGAACATGATTAAACAACGTACATTAAAAGATAGCGTCTCAGCAGTTGGTGTTGGTTTGCATAAAGGTGAAAAGGTAAGGGTCACTCTCCGTCCTGCGCCTGCTAATACTGGTATTGTATTCCGTCGCGTCGACTTAACTCCTGTCGTTGATATTAAAGCAACGCCAGAAGCTGTAGGTGAAACTACGCTTTGTACCTGTTTGGTTAATGAAGAAGGTGTGCAGATTTCCACCGTCGAACATCTTCTTTCTGCTGTAGCAGGTTTAGGTATCGATAACTTGATTATCGATGTCGACTCGCCAGAAATCCCAATTATGGATGGTAGTGCCTTACCATTCGTTTACTTGATTCAATCGGTTGGTGTTGAAGAGCTCAATGTAGCTAAACGTTTTTTACGTATTAAAAAACCAATCCGTGTTGAAGAAGGTGACAAGTGGGCTGAACTTGTGCCATATGAAGGCTTTAAAGTTGATTTTTCAATTGAATTTGAGCACCCAGTGATTTCTAAAACGGGTCAGAACATGACAATGGACTTAACTACGTCTTCATTTATCAAAGAAATTAGTCGCGCGCGTACGTTTGGCTTTATGAAAGATATCGAATTTTTACGCTCACATAATTTAGCGCTTGGCGGCAGTTTAGAAAATGCGATAGTGCTTGATGAGTATCGCATGCTAAACAAAGACGAATTACGTTATGACGACGAATTCGTTAAACATAAAATTCTTGATGCTATCGGTGACTTATACATGGGTGGCGTAAGTATTTTAGGTGAATTAAAAGCCTTTAAATCGGGCCATGCGCTAAATAATATTTTGCTTCGTGAAGTTTTCAAGCAAACGGATGCTTGGGAATGGGCAAGTTATGAAGATGAAGCGAAAGCGCCAATTATGTTCCAAGAAGTTGGCGCATTAAGCTAGCCTAACGCATAATTTATTAAAAGACCGGTTTGATACCGGTCTTTTTCGTTAATGCCAGTGCCAAGCGCTTGTTTTGCAACTAGCTATTAACTTAAGATTTATCGTATTAGAATTATTTGTACAATCGGGCTGCGCCTTTTAGTTATTGGCATTTAGTCGAAATTATGCCAAAGTGCTGCTCCGGTTTTTAGTCAAATTTGTTTTCAATTGAAAACTTGGGTGAAGGCTTATCACCAAGTTTGATCAGCGAGAGAACGATTAGCAACAATGAGTTTAACTTTATTATATCGTGGTAATAATGTCAGATTTTCAATGAAACTTAGCAAGCTTCATTGGTTGTCTGCTGTACTGATATTTGCGCTTGTCTCTGGCTTGATAGTACATTTATTTATTACCGCCAATAATGCGCCAATGGCTGACTCATTGGCAATTGACCTAGACAAACCTATCGAGCAACTCTCACCATCAAATAAGCCACAGGTTGTCGCACTTACCTTGAAAATAGCGGAACTGCAATCGCAAGTGTTAAGGCTAAATGCCTTGAGTGAACGTTTAGCAACGGAAAATAATATCCCCGAAGAAGAGTTTAATTTTGATACCTTGCCGCCGTCGGGTGGTCCTATTCAAGCGACCGATGAGATCAACAATAAAACGCTTGCAGATCTGTTATTAGACATAGATTTACTAGAACAAAATCTTGGTCAGAAAGAAAAACAATTAAAAATACTTGAATCACTAACGCTAGGTCACCATATACAAAGTAGCAGTTATTTGTCAGGCCGACCGATTGAAAAAGGGTGGTTATCTTCATACTACGGTGTAAGAAAAGACCCATTTAATGGCCAACCGGCAATGCACAAAGGTGTTGATTTTGCGGGTAAAGAAGATGCGCCAATTATTGCTACCGCTTCTGGTGTGGTGAGTTGGGCAGGTGAGCGCTATGGCTATGGCAATTTAATTGAAATTGATCATGGTGATGGCTATAAGACTCGATACGGGCATAACAAAATATTGCAAGTGCAATTAGGTGATGTTGTTGAGAAGGGTCAAATTATCGCAAAAATGGGTAGTACTGGGCGCTCAACTGGGCCCCATGTTCATTACGAAATATTACGCAATAACAGTCAAATCAACCCAATAAAGTACGTTTATCGTAAAGCAAAGTAACTTAAATAAGTAAATTTTACTTACGGCAGTGCTTACTGCTGTGAAATTTTTTTAGTTGAAGAATTGTCTTCCCAAAATGGTTTAACAAGATGTTTGTAAAGTTAATAACAAAAATTTTTGGTAGTCGAAATGACCGACTACTTAAAAAAATGCGCAAAGAAGTAAATACAATAAATGCGTTAGAGCCAACAATCGAAGCGCTAAGCGATGAAGAGCTAAAAGCGAAAACCGCGGAATTTCAAGAGCGAATTGCTAATGGTGAAGCCTTATTAGCCGTTTTACCAGAAGCTTTTGCGGTGGTACGCGAAGCCAGTAAACGCGTTTTCGGTATGCGCCATTTCGATATGCAGTTAGTTGGTGGCATGGTGTTAAACCAAGGTAAAATTGCAGAAATGCGTACAGGTGAAGGTAAAACATTAACCGCCACATTACCGGCCTATTTAAATGGTTTAACGGGTAAAGGCGTTCATGTCGTCACCGTTAATGACTACCTTGCTAAACGTGATGCTGATTGGTCACGTCCTTTGTTTGAGTTCTTAGGGTTAACGGTTGGTTGTAATATTCCGGGTATTTCTCAGCCAGAGAAAAAAGCCGCGTACGCATGCGATATTACTTACGGTACCAATAATGAATTTGGTTTCGATTACTTACGTGACAACATGGCGTTTACTCCAGAAGATCGCGTACAGCGTCCATTAAATTTCGCAATTGTTGATGAGGTTGACTCAATCTTAATTGATGAAGCAAGAACGCCTTTAATCATTTCGGGTCAAGCAGAAGATAGCTCAGCGTTATACCGTGCAATTAATGAAATTGTGCCAAGTCTTGAGCGTCAAAGTGAAGAAGATAAAGACGAAGAAACTGGTCAATCAGAAGATTTCGTCGTGGGCGACTTCACTGTTGATGAAAAAGCCAAGCAAGTTTATTTGACTGAGCGTGGCCAAATTAACATTGAAGAAATTTTACAATCAAAAGGCTTGATCAAAGATGGTGAATCTCTGTTCGACGCATCGAATATTTCATTATTGCATCATGTAATGGCTGCGCTTCGTGCTCACAACTTATTCCAAAAAGATGTTGATTACATTGTTAAAGATGACGAAATCGTTATCGTTGACGAACATACTGGCCGTACGATGGAAGGTCGTCGTTGGTCTGAAGGTTTACACCAAGCGGTTGAAGCGAAAGAAGGTGTAACCATTCAAAATGAAAATCAAACACTTGCTTCTATTACTTTCCAAAATTACTTCCGTATTTACAACAAACTGTCAGGTATGACAGGTACTGCAGATACTGAAGCTTTTGAATTTAACCATATTTACGGTTTAGAAACTGTGATAGTGCCAACGCACCGTCCGATGATCCGTAAAGATATGGCGGATTTAATTTACTTAACCGCAGAAGAAAAATACGAAGCAATTTTAGAAGACATTAAAGATTGCGTTGAACGCGGTCAGCCAGTTTTAGTAGGTACTATTAGTATTGAAACTTCTGAGTTTTTATCTGCTTACCTTAAAAAAGCTAAAGTTAAGCATAAAGTGCTAAATGCTAAATTCCATGCTCAGGAAGCTGAAATTGTTGCTGAAGCCGGTAAAATTGGTGCGGTGACTATCGCCACCAACATGGCCGGTCGTGGTACTGATATTGTACTAGGCGGTAATTTAGATGCGGCAATTGCTAAGTTAAGCAATCCAACCGACGAGCAAATTGCGAAAGTAAAAGCAGAGTGGAAAGAAGAGCACGACAAAGTATTAGAACTTGGTGGCTTACATATTATTGCGACAGAACGTCACGAGTCACGTCGTATTGATAATCAGTTGCGCGGTCGTTCAGGGCGTCAAGGCGATGCGGGTTCTTCACGTTTCTATCTTTCTATGGAAGATGGATTAATGCGTATTTTCGCGTCTGAGCGTATTGCTAATATGATGCGAAAACTAGGTATGGAACGCGGTGAAGCCATTGAACATCCTTGGGTAACTAAGAGTATTGAAAATGCCCAGCGTAAGGTAGAAGGTCGTAACTTTGATATTCGTAAGCAATTATTAGAATTTGACGATGTTGCCAACGATCAACGTAAAGTCATTTACGAACAGCGCAATGAATTGCTAGATGAAAGCGATATTGGTGAAGTAATTGACGCGATTCGCTCAGATGTAATTAACGGTGTTATTGACCAACATATTCCACCACAATCATTAGATGAAATGTGGGATATTCAAGGCTTAGAAGAGCGCTTGAAAGGTGAGTTTAATACCGAGCTGCCAATTGCTAAATGGTTAGAAGAAGATAAGAGCTTACACGAAGAAACGTTACGTGAAAAAATTCTAGCGGAATTTGAAGCAGCGTACCGTGCTAAAGAAGAAATGGTTGGTGCTGATGTGCTACGCCAATTCGAAAAAGCGGTTATGCTACAAAGCTTAGACTCACATTGGAAAGAGCATTTATCGGCAATGGATCACTTGCGTCAAGGAATTCATTTACGTGGTTATGCTCAAAAGAACCCGAAACAAGAATATAAGCGTGAGTCGTTTGAGTTATTCTCAGAAATGTTAGATAACTTAAAATATGATGTGATTGGTATTTTAAGTAAAGTACGTATTCAGGCGGAATCAGATGTTGAAGCGGTAGAAGAACAGCACCGCAAAGCTGAAGAACTACCAAAGCATTACCAACATCAGGAAGCGGAAAATGAAGTTGCACCGCAGCAGCAACGTCAGCCACGAGTAGGGCGTAATGATCCGTGTCCATGTGGTTCTGGTAAAAAGTATAAGCAATGTCACGGTAAGCTAAGTTAAAATTTTAAAGGCCGTCGCTGTTAGGCTGAATTTCATTATTGATTGTACTCATGTAGGGGCTACATTCCGTGCAATCAACTCGAACTTCAATCGATCAGCTTAGGCAAGATGGCTCAAACATAAGGGGATTAATTTCCCCTTTCTTATGCCCAGATAAAAGAGCCCAGATAAAAGAGCCCAGTTAAAGTAGTATTAGGGAAAAGCATATGAAAGTTATACAAGTCGCTGTTGGCGTTATCTTAAATAATGGCAAAGTGTTTTTAACTAGAAGGCACTTAGACGTTCATCAGGGAGGGAAATGGGAATTTCCTGGTGGCAAGGTGGAAAGTGATGAAACTGTCGCTCAGGCGCTTGCTAGAGAGTTAAAAGAGGAAGTTTCAATTGATGTGCTTGCGTGTCAGGAATTCATGACTATTAATCATGACTATGGTGATAAACAGGTTAAGCTTGAAATATTTATTGTTGATCAGTATCTAGGCGAACCTAATTCAGCCGAAGGTAATGATCAGCAGTGGGTAACACTTGATGAGTTATCTAACATTGATTTTCCAGAGGCCAATGTTGCTATTGTAGAGCGTTTACAAACTCAACAGAGCTAGTAAAGCTAATTACTTGCTTAGCTATGGCCTGATGGAAATGCTATTCTGGCTCAACAAAAAACTTATGGTGTTGAATAAACTGATCTTCCAGTGCGTCTAACATTTCTTCAGAGATCGGATCAGCACTTTGCATTGGCTGAGAAATTTTATGATTTTCTTCAGCCCAATCGCCTAGATCTATTAGCTTGCAGCGTTCGCTACAAAAGGGGCGAAAGCTATTTGCTTCTGTCCATTGAACATCTTTTTCACAAGTTGGGCATTTTACAGTTAATGTCATTGGGTACCACTAATTAGCTAGGCTGGAAACACTGAGCGAAGTATATCGCTAGCACTTGGCTAATTCAAATGAGGTTGCTTGATTCAGGTACTTTTTGCCCACTTGTTCGCAAGGCAGCATAAAACGAATTGAATAGCGGAATTTGTTGCCACTCACGGTGGGATAATATTTAGCGTTAGCAGAAAGTTTAATTCGAAGTAGTAATAATCCTTCGCCATTATCTTGAAAAAAACCACTTTCAGTATTAATTGAGGTAAAGTCACTTCGCTGTCGAATAAACTTTAATACCAGCTCAATCGACTGAGCAAGTACGTCTAATTTTGTTATCCACTCTAGTTGATCTTTTTTAATTGTCGATGTTGGCTGATTTAACCAGAATTGCAATTGTGGTAAATCAAATAAAGAGCTACCCCCTTGAATGGCAAAGCGCTGCTTTATCGACGATAATAACTTGTCTTCGCGAAGTGCACTCCAAGGTAATGCTTTACTACGAAGTATGCAGGTTAAGTTGACGATTTGTTGCAAGTTTTCCGCTAATGCAGAGCCATCTACTTCCGGTGATTTAGACCAAACAACTAAATGCTGCTCTAATTTTTCCAGATCTTTTATTAGCTCGCCGCGAATATCATTTCTTTCTAACGTATCAAGTATGGCGAACAAGGCGTTAAAGAACACCTGATAGTTGTCAGTGATGTTTTCTGATGAACAATGGCTTGCCTGAGCGATGAGTTGCTCAAGTTTTAGGTAGTTTCTGATACGCTCATTGAGCGGGTGTTCATATAAAACTGTTGCCATAGCAATATGTTAGGTTAATTGTTGCACTTATACTAACGACTTCGAATGCAAATGGCGAATAATTTTCATTTAACCGTCATATTTGTTTGCTAGCGGCTTATATGATTGACAAATAGTGTTAGCGGAAGCCTTTAGTTATTAGTTTGTGCCAGCGCTAGGTATTTATGGTGCAGTAGTTCAACTTGTTGTTCGACTAGGCTTAAGTCAGCTTCACTATTATCAATAACGTCATCGGCTAATGCTAGCCGTTTGTCTCGTGCTATTTGGGCAGCAATGATATTTTTAATGACTTGTATATCGCAATTATCTCTAGCTGTTGCACGCTTGATTTGGCTTTGTTCATCAACATCAACCACTAGTACACGATTAACTATTTTCTCTAGACCATTTTCTAACAATAACGGTGCGACAATAATACAGTAAGGCGATTTGCAAGCGGCGACGTCTTTAAGTAACTTTGCTCTTATTAGCGGTTGCATTAAGTTATTGAGCCAAGTTTGCCGCTGTTTATCTGAAAAAACGATTTCGCGAAGCTTAGCACGGTTAAGCGTGTTATCTTCTAGTAAAATATCTTGGCCGAAATGTTCGGCAATTGCTGTAAGGCCTGGTGTGCCAACTTCAACAACCTGACGTGCGACAATATCAGCATCAACAATATCTATGCCTAATTTAACGAACATATTAGCAACGGTAGTTTTGCCACTACCAATACCGCCAGTTAGTCCTATGATCATAAAATATGCTTTCTATCTAACCGAGCTGGTTTAAATACCATTGCCAAATAGGATTGCCCCACAGCAAACATATCCAGCCAGCGACTGCTAAATAGGGGCCAAAAGGAATTGCCTGATCACGCTGATGATTCTTAAAGACCATTAGCGCAATGCCAACAATAGCCCCAACTAATGACGCCATTAAAATCAGCAAAGGTAGCAATTGCCAGCCCATCCAAGCGCCAAATAGTGCAACTAATTTAAAGTCACCAAAGCCCATACCTTCTTTGCCCGTTAGCAGTTTAAATAGCCAGAACACACTAAATAAACTTAAATAACCTGCCATAGCGCCAATAACCGCATCTTCAAGCGGAACAATTGTGCCATTAAGATTAATTAATAACCCTAGCCATAAAAACGGTAAGGTGATTTGATCAGGCAACAGCATATGATCGAGGTCAATCATGGTTAAGGCAATCAGGGCAAAAGTTAACAGCAACACCCAAAATGCTGTCCAGCTAACGCCGTAGTGCGATGCGACAACTACACCAAGTGTGGCGGTAATAAGTTCGATAATTGGATAACGTTTAGATATTGCTGCTTGGCACTTGCTGCATTTGCCTTTTAAAACAAGCCAGCTGATAACGGGAATATTTTCATAGAACTTAATTTGGTGGCCGCAGTGTGGGCAACTTGAATTAGGTTTAGATAAGGTGATAGCGTTTAATTTACGAGTTGGCTTTTCTGGCACTTCATCGCTTAAAAATTCACGGCATTCCTGATACCAGTTATATTCCATGATTTTAGGCAGTCGATAAATAACGACATTTAAAAAGCTGCCAACAGCCAAAGAAAACAGCAATACAGCGCCAAAATAAAATGCTGGGCTTTGCTCAAAAGTAGTGAAGATATTGTCGATCATAAAATGCCTGAAATTTATAAATGCAAACTATATAAATGTTAACAAGATAATAAATATGGATAAAAGAAAGCCATTGTTAAACAATTGTCAGTCAACAGTTAACTAATGGCTTTCAATAATGTATTGAGTGCTTAAACCACTTGTCCAATTTGGAAAATTGGCAGGTACATGGCGATAATTAAGCCACCAATGACGACACCGAGAACTGACATAATCATCGGCTCTAATAATGCGGTTAAGTTATCAACGGCATTATCCACTTCGGCTTCATAAACATTGGCCACTTTGGCTAACATATCATCTACCGCGCCAGATTCTTCACCAATGGCAACCATTTGAATGACCATGTCAGGGAATATATTAGAGTTACGCATGGCTAAATTCATTTGCATACCCGATGATACTTCTGAGCGAATTTCTAATATTGCATCGCGATAAACAGCGTTACCTGATGCGCCAGCTGCTGACTCTAAAGCATCAATTAATGGTACACCGGCTGCAAACGTTGTCGATAAAGTTCGGGCATAACGAGCTACTGCTGCTTTATCTAAAATATCGCCAATAACGGGAATTTTTAATATTGACGCATCGACCTTATCTCTAAAATCTTGGCTGGATCTATGTGCGCGTTTAAATAAGTAACCTGCAATAAATAATGCACCTAAGCCAAGATACCAATAAGCTTGCATAAACTCAGAAATGGCAATTACTAATAAAGTAAAGGCTGGCAAATCCGCACCAAAGCTAGCAAATATTTCTTGAAACACCGGTACCACAAAAATTAGTAGTATTGATGTTACGATAATAGCAACAACAAGTACTGATATTGGGTAGGTAAGCGCCTTTTTAATTTTGGCTTTTAATGCTTCGGCTTTTTCTTTATAGGTGGCAATTCTATCGTAGATAGTTTCTAAGGCGCCTGATTGCTCACCTGAGGCAACTAAATCACAATATAAATCATCAAAATACCTAGGGTGTTCACGTAAACATTCAGACAGTGGAAGACCAGAGGCTAGCTTTACCCCTATATCGCCCAATAACTTTTGCATATTGGGGTTATCGTGACCTTTGCCGATCATTTCAATACTTTGGACAAGCGGCACACCAGCGCCAAGCATAGTTGCTATTTGTCTAGTGATATTGGCAATATCTACTGGCTGTATAGCTTTGGCGCCACCTCCTAAGCCAAATAGAGGTTTAGGTTTTTTCCTTATACGACCAGGAGTAATACCTTGTTTTTTTAGTTGGGTTTTTAGCTCTAAAATACCTGCAGCAGAAAGCTCACCGGATATTTTTTTACCTTTACGGTTAACCCCTTGCCAAATAAACGTATCATTAGCCTTAACTTTAACGCCTTTTGACGCCTTTTTCTTTGCTGCTGTTGATACTGCCATAGTTACTTCCTAGTTATTTAGACACTTTGATTAGACATTTTATTTAGGTGTTTTTACGCTTTCTTTAGGTATTGAGTAGCCATTACCCTGCAGTTACCCGATTAACTTCTGCTAAGCTAGTTACGCCATTCATTGCTTTTACTATGCCAGACTGCCTTAAATTATTGTAGCCTTCTTTTTGAAATTGTTTAGCGATATCTAATGAGTTACCACCTTCCATAATAATGGAGGCCACCTCTTGGGTAATTTTTACTACTTCATAGATACCTACACGACCTTTATAGCCGCCAGTACAGTCGTCACATCCTACAGGTTTATATATTTTAAAGCTGCCTACCTTATCGGCGGGAAAGCCCAGCTCAATTAAATGCTGGTGAGGGATATCATCTTCAGCTTTACATTGGGTACAAAGCCTACGCGCAAGACGTTGCGCGATAATAATACTTACAGAACTTGCCACGTTAAATGCTGGTACCCCCATATTAAGTAAACGAGTAAGGGTTTCAGCAGCAGAGTTAGTATGTAGTGTTGATAATACTAAGTGACCGGTTTGTGCTGCTTTTATCGCAATTTCTGCGGTTTCTAAATCACGAATTTCACCCACCATAACAATATCGGGATCTTGACGTAAGAAAGAGCGTAAGGCGCTAGGGAAGGTTAACCCTGCTTTTGTGTTAATTTGTACTTGGTTAATACCTTCTAAGTTAATTTCCACCGGATCTTCTGCGGTCGAAATATTACGCTCTGGAGTATTTAGAATATTTAAGCCAGTATATAAAGATACGGTTTTACCAGAACCAGTTGGGCCAGTTACCAAAATCATCCCTTGGGGTTGATCAAGAGCATCTAAATAAATTTTCTTTTGTTCAGGGTCATAACCTAGCATATCAATGCCAAGCATGGCACTAGATGAATCTAAAATCCGCATTACGATTTTTTCACCCCACATAGTTGGTAGGGTTGAAACACGAAAATCGATGGATTTTTTCTTTGAAAGTGCTAGCTTTATTCGACCATCTTGCGGTACGCGGCGCTCTGCTATATCAAGCTTAGACATAACTTTTAAGCGCGCAGCCATACGAGAAGCAAGTGAAACTGGCGGTTTAGCAATTTCGTTTAAAATCCCATCGATGCGAAACCGAATACGGTAGGCATGTTCGTAAGGTTCAAAATGTAAATCGGAGGCGCCTTTTTTAATGGCATCTAATAAAATTTTATTAATATAGACAACTATTGGCGCATCATCTTGCTCGTTGCCTACAGGCTCATTATCCGACTTTTCTTCCTGAACTTCTAAACCGGATAACTCATCTGAATCAATATCACTAATATCTAGCGCATCAGATTCAGACTCAAGAACAACATCTATGGTATTTTGTAAACTTTCTTCATCAACTAACACTAATTCTGAAGCATAGCCGGTATTAAATTGAATGTCTTCTAATGCATCATGTGCTGTTGGATCTGACATCGCAACAAATAGCACTTTGCCACGTAAATAAAGTGGTAGAGCGTGATGTTTACGAATCAACTTTTCATTACGTACACCTTCGGGTACTAAGGTGGTATCGAACTGGCTTAAATCAATTAAAGGAATGCCAAATGAGCGAGAAAAAATGGAAGCTAATGAATGACTATTTAAGTGTTTATCTTCGACCAAATAGCGAATAAACGACTTTTCTTGTTTTACAAAGTTATCACTAATTTCTTTAGCTTGTTCTGAAGAAATTAGATTATTTTTAGCAAGTGCTGATAGCAAGCTCGATTGCTGATGAATTCCTTTCATAACCTTCTATAACAGTATTAACTAATTAGTTGACTTTCAGTCTAGCTTAATTCAAAGCGGGAAAACAAAGATAAATAGTAATTAAGACAATAAAAAAGCCCTAACTAGGGCTTTTTTAAAGAATTTGAAAGAACTATTAACAGAAACCTTCTGCTAAACATGTACTTGATGGATCTATATCCCAGTTGATAGAGTTATTGGCTGTTAAGGTCGCCGTTAATATGTAATTTTCACCTGCAAAACCATCTGTAGAAACTGCAGTTGCGGTGATACCTGTCGCGGCAACTGTTACAGAAGCAACTAAGTCAGCATCAGAAGCTTTAAGTCTAGCACCTTCAACAGCAGCGCCTGCAGCAGTAGCTGTATTTGCACAATCAGCAAGCGTATTACCATTTTGAGTACAAATTTCCATTGCTGTTTTTACTGGGCTAATTGCTAAAACTACCTCAGTAAATTTAGCTTTTTGGGTATATGTTTGATACGCAGGCAACGCTACCGCAGCCAAAATACCGATAATCGCTACCACGATCATTAATTCAATTAGTGTAAAACCTTTTTGAGCTTTTTGAATGTTATTCATAATAAATAATTCCATCTTTCATTACGGGGGCTAATTGCATACTGCACCAAAAATTTAGATATGTAAAATATTGTAATCAATTATTTTTAAAAATTTATCAAAATTTAATAGAACGCTTGTTTTTTAACACAAAATTAACCTTATTTATTCTTAAAAATTATTAAGAAAAGCGCATTGATAAATCAATGGCATTAAGATGCTTGGTTAGTGCGCCGGATGAAATATAATCAACACCGGCTCTAGTATATTCAACGAGCGTTTCTTCAGTCATATTGCCCGATACTTCAAGTTTGGTGTGCTGAGTATGTGTTTGATTATAGGTTTCGGTAATATGTACTGCTTGTTCAATCATTGCCGTGGTAAAGTTATCTAACATAATAATGTCGGCACCAGCGGTTAATGCTTGATTAAGTTCGTCAATCGACTCAACTTCCACTTCCACTTTGATTGAAGGCTGGTTTTTACGGGCGGTTGAAATGGCTTTGTCGATACCGCCACAAGCGGCAATATGGTTTTCTTTGATAAGGTAAGCATCAAATAAACCTATGCGATGGTTAGTACCGCCACCACAACTTACTGCATATTTTTGCGCGCTTCTTAGACCCGGCAAAGTTTTTCGAGTATCGAGTAATTTCGTTTTAGAATCACCTAACGTATTAACGTATTGTGCAGTTAAGGTCGCGGTACCTGATAACGTTTGTAAAAAGTTCAATGCAACACGTTCACCGGTTAATAAGGTACGTGCATTACCGTTAAGCTCGCATAGTACGGTATTGGCTTTAACTTTTTCGCCATCATTAACAAACCAAGTAATGTTTGTAGTTGATTCTTGTGTGGCATCTAATTGCTTAAATACTTCATTGACCCAAGCTACACCACAAATAATTGCTTCATCGCGACAAACGATAGTCGCTACAGCTTGATTTTCAGCAGGAATAAGCATCGCAGTTACATCATGCTCTGCACAAATGGGTTGATCTTCTTTTAAGCCTAAGTCTTCTCTTAATGCCCATGAAACTGTGTGTGTAATATCTTGCAAAAGTGCTTGTGGCAACATTTGTTCTCTTTCTCTATGAATTAATGCATTGGTGAATGTGAAATTAATCTTGTACCTTACGTGACAGTTAATGTACGCAGTGATTAACGTTGTGCGGTAGTTAACGTTGTGTTAGTACAAGTTGATTTCCAGTTTGGCTAAATTCTACCTTTTTTAGTGCACTCATGCCTAAAAGAATTTCGTCGCTTCTCATGGCTGGGTTAATGTGAGCATTAATGTCATACAAATAAATATTACCAATCGACAGTGAATCAAGGTGAGTACGATAAACTGTTACGGTACCGTTGGCTGTTTGTACTGGGTAAGACCCCGTGCCGGTTAAACCTATTTGCTGGGCAATATGGCTAGGAATACTTACCTGCGTTGCGCCAGTATCTAACAAAAATACCACTGGCGTTTCGTTTATCGTGCCGTTAGTCACGTAATGTCCCTGTCGATTTTGCTTTAACGTGACACTTGCTTTACCGCTAGTTGATAGATGGCTGCTAGGTTGTTGATTAGGGTTCCATTGTTTATCTAAAACACCTTGAAAAATATAGACCAGTAGCGCAATAGCGATTATCCATGCTATCCAAATAAAGCTTTTGCCAAGAGAGTTGGAGTTATTATTCATAGTTAGTTATTGAGTAAAATTTATCAGTTTTGTTGCTAGTAATGATTGGTAAAATCGATAAAGCCTTATGCCATCGATAAAACTTAATGCCAATTGTATTTGACACTCGTTATATTATGATACGGAAAATTCTTAACTATGGCTTACTTTTTCACAAATGCTCACAATTAAAAACGGTTGGCTTGAAAATATTGAACATCAAGCATCTCCGCATTTTTCCCCGCGTGAACCTGATGCTGATATAAGCTTATTAGTGGTTCACAATATTTCTTTACCGCCTGGAAAGTTTGGCGGGCCATATATTACCGACTTGTTTTTAGGTCGGCTTGATAAAAAAGCCGACCCTTATTTTGCCGACATTTATCAACTAGAAGTATCTGCCCATTGTTTGATTCGCCGTAATGGCGAGGTTATTCAATATGTTTCTTTTGACGATAAAGCATGGCATGCCGGTATTTCGAACTTTGCTGGGCGCGAACGCTGTAACGACTTTTCTATCGGCATTGAATTAGAAGGTACAGATAATGAACCCTACACAGAAAGGCAATATCAGCAACTGGTCAGCTTAGTTAAAAAACTGCAAGAATCTTATCCACTTATTGTTCATAATAACATCGTTGGTCATTGTGATATTGCTCCTGGGCGAAAAACAGATCCAGGTGAGTCTTTTGACTGGCAATATTTCTATTCGCTACTGAAAAATTAATAATGGAATGTTTATGGGGTTAATTAGCCTACTTATTTCACTTGCTGCTGAGAAAAAATTGTCATCGCCTTTTTGGCAGTTTAATTATGTCTTTGGTCATTATATGAGTTTTGCTCAAAAGCAAAATTTTTATCAAAGTGTTAAAGGGGCACTATATCCTGTTTTATTGCTTGCTGTTCCGGTAATTATTGTTGCTTTTGTACTGGCTTTAATTGATGACTCTGCCATTGATTTATTGCTTTCTACAGTGGTGTTAATTATCTGTTTTGGCTGTGTAAAAACTCGCGATACGTATAAATGCTATTTGAAGTCTGCCTATCAAGGTGAATTAACCACTTGCGATATGCATTACCAACAATTGATATCAGATAAAAACTTACCCGATTATGGATTTGGTCAAACGCTAATTTGGCTAAACTATCGATATTACATTGCTGTGATGTTGTATTTTGTTGTATTTGGTGCAGCTGGTGCAGTGTTTTACCGGTTATTATGTAGTTTGGAAGAACAGCAACGTAACATTCGCCTTCAAGAACCAGAAAGCCCCGCTATAACTGATACTTATAGCAAAATTTTATATTGGGCCGATTGGTTGCCAGTGCGGGTTGCTTCCTTTGGCTTTATGCTGGTTGGCCATTTTTCCAAAGCTTTTCCTGTGTGGTTGGAAAACCTTTTCGAGGTAAATAAGCTGCCGCAATGTTTATTGATCGACGTTGCGCAAAAATCAGAAGATATAATGGTTGATGACAGAGACTGTACAGCAGAACCCTGCTTGCTGGTTAGATTGGCAAAACGTAATGTGCTTTTACTTCTAGCTACTGTGGCTGTGTTAACCATAACTGGCGTAATTAGTTAGAACTGCAATTTGCAAAACAAATAATATAAATGCATCCTTACCGTCATTGCGGCTTTCGCCGCAATGACGGTAAGGATGCATAAGGTTGTGGCTTTCTTCTCAATGACTAAAAGAAACATGATGACGAAGTAAATGCATAAGATCGCTGCTTACTCCAATGACCAAAAAATCATTGTCATGCCCGCGAATGCTAGTATCTCGTAAATATTTCAACGACTCATATCTAAACTTATATAGTGAGCTACATCTAAAACCGCATATTGATCTATAGCCCAACTAATACCTTTTGCGAATTATTAGGTAAACACTGTTCAGACCTCTTTGATAAATCTTGTCAGTAGCCCATTTTTATTGGTGTTGCAGCAAAAAATGCTTGTTCGCATTATTTTTCTCATCAGCTAAATTTATTTACAGCCAGTGGATTCTTTGTTAGTTTATTACCCTTAAAACTCATTGGTAAGACCAATTTACCATTTTGAGTTGCGTTTAAATTTGCAGTGCGGTTTAGGGTTTTGCTCAAGCTAAATTGCGATAAAAGTTTAATTAATTAAGTGAGAATGTTCTTAGCACAACATCACTTTTTAAAAATTGAAGGTTGTTAGTAAAGCGCTATGGTTGCTATTAACAGTGTGAAAACGAAACCACAAAAACTGTCGGATGTGATCTTATCTCAACTTGAGCAAATGATTGTTGAGGGCAGTTTAGTGCCTGGTCAAAAGTTACCTCCTGAACGAGAGCTCGCTGCTCAGTTTGAAGTTTCTCGACCTTCACTTAGAGAAGCCATTCAAAAGTTGGAAGTCAAAGGGTTAGTAACCCGTAAACAAGGTGGTGGTACTTTTGTCGCAGATAAATTGTTAAGTGGCCTTTCAGACCCTTTGTTTGACCTGTTAGCAAACAGCCACGAAACGCAATTTGATCTATTAGAGTTTCGTTACGGTATTGAAGGTATGTCTGCCTATTATGCAGCAATGCGTGGTACCGAAGCGGATTTTGAAGAAATCAAATTAAAGCATGAGAACATTGGTCATGCCCAAATAGAAAATGATTATCGCGCCGAAGCTGAAGCGGTATTTGAATTTTATTTAGCAATCTGCGCGGCTTCCCACAACGCTATTATGTTGCATTTAGCACGAAGTATGTCGAGCTTAATTATCGACAATATTGAACAAAATTTAACAGTGCTTGCTAGACGCCCTGATGTTTTTAGCAAGATAACTGGCTATCGTCGCCAGCTAATGGACGCGATATTAAGTGGTCAGCCACAAAAAGCTTGGGGTGCCAGTCATCGCCATTTGGCGTTAATTGAAGAGGTGCTTCTAAATTTAACTGAAGAGCGCAGCCGAATGGAGCGTTCAATGCGCCGGATGCAGCGTTACTGATTAGCGTCACTGTTCAGTGTCACTCATCAGTATTTAAAAGAAAATTAAGCGGATAGTTAATTTACTAGAGCAATTAGTTAAGTAAATCACTCAATGTTAACTATCTTTAAAAGATTTAAACTCAATAACAATACGGAGACTAAGTAAATTATGTCTGAGCTCCCAAATCAATTTGATGTAGATTCAGCAGAAACTCAAGAATGGCTTGAATCGATAGAAGCAGTTTTGGATAACGAAGGTCCAGAGCGTGCTCATTTCATCTTAGAAAAATTAATTGAACGTGCCCGTCGTGGTGGTACTCATTTGCCGTTTGAAGCGACAACAGCTTATGTGAACACTATCCCTCCGGGGCAAGAGCCGCATATGCCAGCTGACCAAACTATTGAAGCACGTATTCGTGCAGCAATTCGTTGGAATGCGATGGCACTAGTGCTTCGTGCATCGAAAAAGAATTTAGAACTTGGTGGCCATATTGGTAGTTTTGCATCATCAGCAATGCTTTACGATGTTGGTTTTAACCACTTTTTTAAAGCGGCGGGTCCTGAAAATGGCGGCGATTTTATTTTTGCTCAAGGTCATATTTCACCAGGTATTTACGGCCGTGCATTTTTAGAAGGTCGTTTAACTGAAGAGCAAATGGATAACTTCCGTCAAGAAGTTGATGGTAACGGTTTATCATCTTATCCACATCCGCACTTAATGCAGGACTTCTGGCAGTTCCCTACCGTTTCTATGGGCTTAGGTCCACTGCAAGCGATTTATACCGCTCGTTTCTTAAAGTATTTAACCCATCGTGGTATTAAAGATTGTTCAGACCAGCGTGTTTACTGTTTCTTAGGAGACGGTGAAACTGATGAACCAGAATCATTAGGTGCAATTGGCCTTGCTGCCCGTGAAGGCTTAGACAACTTATGTTTCGTGATTAACTGTAACCTACAGCGTCTTGATGGTCCGGTACGTGGTAATGGCAAAATAATTCAAGAGCTTGAAGGTACATTCCGCGGCGCAGGCTGGGAAGTGATCAAAGTGATTTGGGGTTCTTACTGGGATCCGCTAATTGCTCGTGATACTTCAGGTAAATTATTACAGTTAATGAATGAAACGGTTGATGGTGAATATCAAAACTGTAAAGCCAAAGGTGGTAAATACACCCGCGAAAACTGGTTTGGTAAATACCCTGAAACTGCTGCTATGGTGGCAAATATGTCTGATGAAGACGTATGGCGTTTAAACCGTGGTGGTCATGATCCAGTGAAAGTGTACGCGGCATACGATCGCGCAATGAAAACCAAAGGTCGCCCAACGGTAATCTTAGCGAAAACGGTTAAAGGTTACGGTTTAGGTCAATCTGGTGAAGCACAAAACGTTGCTCATAACGTTAAGAAAATGGATCTTGAATCAATCAAGCAATATCGCGATCGTTTCAATATGCCAATTGCAGATGATCAATTAGAAGAATTACCATTCTACAAGTTTGATGAAAATAGCCCTGAAATGCAGTATATGCGTGCTCGTCGAGAAGCGTTAGGTGGTACTTTACCTGCGCGTCGCGAACAAGCTTCAGAAGAGTTGGAAATTCCATCTTTAAAAGCGTTTGAAGCTATTACCAAAGGTTCTGGTGATCGTGAAGTATCAAGCACCATGACCTTTGTTCGTATTTTAAATGCGTTATTAAAAGATAAGAAAATTGGTAAACGTGTGGTACCAATTATTCCTGATGAAGCGCGTACTTTCGGTATGGAAGGCTTGTTCCGTCAAGTGGGGATTTACGCGAACGAAGGCCAAAAATATGTGCCGCAAGATGCTGATCAAGTGGCTTACTACCGTGAAGATAAGAAAGGTCAGGTATTACAAGAAGGTATTAACGAGCTAGGGGCAATGGCTTCTTGGGTGGCGTCAGGTACTTCTTACTCAACCTGTAATGCGACAACCATTCCATTTTACATATACTACTCAATGTTTGGTTTCCAACGTGTTGGTGACTTAGCTTGGGCGGCAGGCGATAGCCAAGCACGTGGTTTCTTATTAGGTGCTACTGCAGGTAGAACAACGCTAAATGGTGAAGGCTTACAGCACCAAGATGGTCACTCGCATGTACAAGCAGGTCTTATTCCGAATTGTGTAACTTACGATCCAACTTACGGTTATGAAGTGGCGGTAATTATTCGTGAAGGCTTACGCCGTATGTACGAAGAAAATGAAAACATTTTCTACTACTTAACGCTAATGAACGAAAACTACCAACACCCTGCAATGCCGGAAGGTAAAGATGTTGAACAGCAAATTATCAAGGGTATTTATCAGCTTGAACGTGTCGAGCCGAAATCTGCCAAAGCTAATGTTCAATTAATGGGTTCAGGTACTATTTTCTTACAGGTACGTGAAGCGGCACAAATTCTTGCCAACGACTATGGTATTTCAAGCGATGTTTACTCAGTAACTTCGTTTAATGAACTTGCTCGCGAAGGTCAGGAAGTGGTTCGTCAAAATATGCTAAACCCTGAGTCTGAAGCGAAAGTGCCTTACATTGGTCAAGTGATCACTAAAGATGCAGGGCCAGCAATTGCCGCAACTGACTACGTGAAAAATTACTCAGATCAAGTACGTGCATATATCGATACCGAGTACCGTTGTTTAGGTACTGACGGTTTTGGCCGCTCTGACAGCCGTGCTAACTTACGTCGTCATTTTGAAGTAAACGCATCATATATTGTGGTTGCAGCGTTATTTGAATTGGCTAACCGTGGTGATGTTGAGCGCAGTGTTGTATCAGAAGCTATTAAACGCTTTGATATCGATACCGCTAAAATCAACCCGCTTTACGCATAATTAGGAACTGAGGAGAATTAACTATGTCTGACATTCAAAAAATTCTAGTTCCCGATGTTGGTGGCGATGAAGTTGAAGTGATTGAAATTTGTGTCGCGGTTGGCGATACATTAGAGGCTGATGAAGGAATTGTTACTGTTGAAACTGATAAAGCATCAATGGATATTCCTGCGCCAATGGCTGGGGAACTAACAGCGATTAATGTTGCCGTTGGTGACAAAATTAAAGAAGGCGATGTTATTGGTGAAATGAAAGTTGCTGGTGCAGTCTCAAGTGAAAGTGCGCCAGCTGCTGAACCAGCAGCAAGTGTAGAACCAGAGCCTGCTGCGGCACCAGAAGCGCCAGTTGCCGTTCCAGTAGCCGATAATGCAGAAACATCAGCACCAGCGCCTGCTGCTGGTGGCAGTGAAGTGGTTGATGTTTTTGTACCAGATATTGGCGAAGATGGCGAAGTTGATGTTATTGACGTACTTGTTGCTGTTGGTGATGAAATTGCCGAAGAAGATGGTTTAATCACCCTTGAAACAGACAAAGCAACCATGGACGTGCCATCATCACATGCCGGTATTGTTAAAGAAGTCTTAGTTGCTACCGGCGATAAAGTAAAAACAGGCTCACTAGTTATTCGTGTTGAAACCAATAGCGGCGCGCCAGCAGCAATTGAGCAGCCGGCTCCTGCAGCTGTTGAGGCGCCTGCGGCTGCATCAGTTCAAGAAGCCACACCTGCACCTGAGCAAAAAGCAGCACCAGTGCCGCATCACCCTCATGCGGGCGAATTTAATGCGCCGGGCAAAGTATATACTTCGCCATCAATTCGCCGTTTAGCGCGTGAATTCGGTGTTGACTTAACCTTAGTGAAAGGCTCTGGACGTAAAGGACGTATTTTAAAAGAAGATGTACAGTCTTATGTGAAATACGAACTATCACGTCCGAAAGCGAATGCTGGCAGCTCAATAGCGAGCGGTGAAGGCGGCTTACAAGTAGTTGCAGGTAAGAAAATTGATTTTGCTAAATTTGGTGAAATTGAAGTTAAAGAACTTACCCGTATTCAGAAAATTTCAGGTCCATTCTTACATCGCAGCTGGGTAACTATTCCGCATGTTACTCAATTTGATGAAGCCGATATCACTGATGTTGAAGCCTTCCGCAAAGAGCAAAATGTGTTGGCTGAAAAGCAAAAGCTTGGCTTTAAGATCACGCCATTAGTATTCATTATGAAAGCGGTAGCTGATGCGCTTAGAGCGTTCCCTGTATTTAACTCTAGTTTGAGTGAAGACGGTGAAAGCTTAATTCTTAAGAAATATTGTCATATCGGTGTGGCTGTTGACACGCCAAATGGCTTAGTTGTGCCGGTAGTTCGTGATGTTGATAAGAAGGGCATTTACGAACTTTCTAAAGAATTACTCGAAATCAGTGTTAAAGCGCGTGAAGGCAAGCTAAAAGCAACTGATATGCAAGGTGGCTGTTTTACTATTTCAAGCTTAGGCGGCATTGGCGGTACGGCATTTACACCAATTGTTAATGCGCCAGAAGTTGCGATTTTAGGGGTGTCAAAATCTGAAATGAAACCTAAATGGAATGGTAAAGAATTTGCACCGCGACTAATGTTGCCATTATCAATGTCATACGATCATCGAGTGATTGATGGTGCGATTGCGGCACGCTTTACTGTGCATATTGCCAGCGTTATGTCGGATATTCGTAAACTTATCCTGTAGTTTTTCACGAATAGTACCAATATTATCTTTGAGAAAAGATAGAGTTCTGGTGGAAGTTTCAGTAAACTTCCACCAGAAAAATCAGAATCAATCTTGCGGGTGACTTAACTAGCAATGCCCGTAATTACACAAAAGTTAATTTGAGGTTAGCATGAGCAACGAAATTAAAACTCAAGTAGTAGTTTTAGGGGCAGGCCCAGGTGGTTATTCAGCGGCATTCCGTGCTGCGGATCTAGGCCTAGATGTAGTATTAGTAGAAAGCCGTGAAACGTTAGGCGGTGTATGTTTAAACGTTGGCTGTATTCCATCTAAAGCATTGCTTCACGTTGCTAAAGTCATTGATGATGCCGCTGCAATGGCATCTCACGGTGTAACTTTTGGTAAGCCGGAAATTGATTTAGACAAAATTCGTAGCTGGAAAGAAAGCGTTATTGGTCAATTAACTGGTGGTTTAGGCGGTATGTCTAAAGCACGTAAAGTTAAAACAGTAACGGGCTACGGTAAATTTACTTCAGATAAAACTATTGCAGTAGAAGGTGCTGATGGCACAACTACTATCAGCTTTGATAATGCAATTATTGCCTGTGGTTCTTCAGTAATTGATTTACCATTTATTCCAAATGACGATCCTCGCGTTATTGACTCAACAGGTGCATTAGAACTTAAAGATGTTCCTGAAGAAATGTTAGTGCTAGGTGGCGGTATTATCGGCCTAGAAATGGGTACCGTATACAGCGCGTTAGGTTCAAACGTTTCTGTGGTTGAATTTGCTGATCAATTAGTACCTGCTGCAGATAAAGACATTGTTCAAATCTATACCAAGTACAACAAAGACAAGTTCAACATGATGCTTTCAACTAAAGTTGTGGCCGTTGACGCGAAAGACGACGGTTTATATGTAACGTTTGAAGGTAAGAACGCACCTGAAGGTCAAGTTCGTTACGACAAGATCTTAGTCGCGGTTGGTCGTAAGCCAAATGGTCACTTAGTAGCAGCTGACAAAGCGGGCGTTAACGTTGATGAGCGTGGCTTTATCAACGTTTCTAAAGAGTTACGTACTAACGTTCCTCATATCTTTGCAATTGGTGATGTAGTTGGTCAACCTATGCTTGCTCACAAAGCGGTACATGAAGCGCACGTTGCTGCTGAAGTTATCTCTGGCAAGAAACATGAATTTGACCCACGTTGTATCCCGTCAATTGCTTACACTGATCCAGAAATGGCTTGGGTAGGTGTAACTGAGCGTGAAGCGAAAGAGCAAGGCTTAAACATTGAAGTAGCAAACTTCCCATGGGCAGCTTCTGGTCGTGCAATTGCTTCAGCACGTACTGAAGGTAAGACTAAGATGATCTTTGAAAAAGAAACTGGTCGTGTACTAGGTGGTGCAATTGTCGGTATTAACGCTGGCGAAATGTTAGGTGAAATTTGTTTAGCGGTTGAAATGGGCGCAGATGCTGAAGATGTTGGTTTAACGATTCACGCTCACCCAACATTAAATGAATCAATTGGTTTAGCAGCTGAAATTTTTGAAGGCTCAATCACTGATTTACCTAACGCTAAAGCCGTTAAAAAGAAAAAGTAATCAATTGTTCTAAAGAATGGTTAGCAAGAACTGTTTCAAAGAATAAGTTGAAAGAAAATAAAAGGGGCTTCGGTCCCTTTTTTGTTACCTAGTTTTTAAGTGTTAAGTAATAAGAGTTAGGTTTAAGAATTTGGTTTTATAGGTTGGGTATTCGGAGGTGCGTCTATAAGCCAGACTTATACGACAAAGATACTATCCTCTTGATAAGAGATTGATATTTATAAAAACTAATGTGAGTATATTCAGTGACAGGGTTAAATTATTTGGCTGACTGTAAGCTGGCAGCTAGAGTTAATTAGTTTAATAAACCGATTAATTAAATTAGCGTAAAAAAATAATGAGGTAGTAGTGCGATATTTATTAGTATTAATCGCTGTATTCACGCTGCAGGTATCTGCTCAGCAGCTATCGGTCAATGTTGTAACACAAGAGGGAAAGCCTCTAGTTGGAGCAGTGGTGGAAGTGTTTACTAAAGCGAATAATGAGCAAGCTCAAAACGAAGTTAACATACCACCTACAGCTTCTTTAACTGCGTCAATGACGCAAATAAATAAGCGCTTTGTACCGCATATATTACCAGTGCTAAAAGGCACAAGTGTTACATTTCCCAATGCTGACGACACTAAGCATCATGTCTATTCATTTTCACCGGCAAAATCTTTTGAGTTGAAATTATATCGTGAAGAATTACCGACGCCTATTTTGCTTGATAAACCGGGTATTGTTGCCATGGGCTGTAACATTCATGATTGGATGTCTGGTTATATTTATGTGGCTGAGTCGCCTTATTTTGCACAAACCGATGCGCATGGCCACGTAGAATTTACCTTAACTGAACAAATTAGCGCGATTAAAATTTGGCACCCAAGATTTAATGAAGCCGATGTTAAACGCGGGCAACATCTTACTTTAGTTGGAAATGAGATCAGCTTTCAGTTAACTCAGTCATTGTACCCTGATCAAGATATTGTGGTGGATGAGCTATCAGAATACGAATAAGTGTTAAGGAATAGATATGAATGTTGTTGCAAGCAAAGCTAGTCAAATTGCTATTTTATTTAGTCTATTCCTCCTTAGCATTTCACTTGTTAGTAAGCCAGCTTCTGCTGGGCAATTGTCCGCAACTGGTGCGGTGGATATTAGTTATATTGCAACCAACGAAGCCTATTCATGGTTGCGCTCATGGCAAGAGCAGGGGACAGGTGTATTACGTTACGATAAATCAACCGATGCGCTAAATCTTCGGCAAGGCTTTGCGGAATTAGGTGCTGAACTGGGTGAGATAACCGATGCATCAATAACAGGCTTTGCTTATGCCGATGGCGAACAAAAATTGGGTATTACCGAAGCCTTTGTCAGTTTTAAACCGATTAGTGCTGGCTGGGTTAAACGTTATCGCGTTGGCGTATTTTATCCGCACTTTTCCACTGAAAATGTTGGTAAAGGCTGGCAAAGCCCTTATACATACTCTTTTTCATCAATAAATAGCTGGCTTGCTGAAGAACTGCGCATTCAAGGAGCAGAAGCCGAGTTTATTCGCTTGGGACGTCGTTATCGCACAAACTATGATATTTCAGTAGTTGGGGCAGTTTATTGGGGCAATGATCCGCTAGGTACTTTGCTTAGCTGGCGTGGCTGGGCAGTACACGATCGGCAAACGATGCTAGGCGAGCGGGTGGAAATGGCCAATTACCCAACGTTAGCGCAACCTGATTTTGTCCAGCCGACTTGGGTTAAGCCGTTTAAGGAAATTGATGGCAGACCAGGCTACTACCTTGGCGTTCATTATCGTCAGCGTAATCATCACGATCTTAGGCTTTATTGGTACGATAATTTAGCCGATCCATTTGAGGTTGCTGGTGACAACCAATACAGTTGGCGGACTAAGTTTGCTTCATTAGCTTGGAAATATGACATCAATAAAACAACCACTTTGTTAACACAGGCAATGGTAGGTTCGACAACGATGGGGGGAAATCATGGTGTCGATATTGATTTTTTCTCAACTTATCTCATGCTTAGTAGAGTAAGTGACTGGGGACGATTCTCGGCGCGTATTGAGCGATTTGCGGTAAATGAACAAGATGGTAATACACTTGATGCTAATGATAGCGATGGGCAGGCGCTCACTTTGGCGTGGCGTTATCCGGTAGCAGCATACTTAGATTTAGGTGTTGAATATATTAATATTGATTCATATAACGAAAATCGTAGCTTGTGGCCGTCGTGGCAGCCTAGAAATCGACAAGAACTAACGCAAGTAGTTGCACGTTTTAACTTTTAAAAGGATTGCTTTATGGTGAAATTATTAGGGCTAGGATTACTATTGGCATGCTGTTCAGCTGATGTATTTGCCGAACAAAAAAAAGATTATACCCACGATTTAGATCATAAAGTCAGTTATCGACTAGTCGAAACTGGTCAAAAGCAGTTTGATTTAGAAGTGTTACGTTTAGGCGGTGTAAGGTTTGAACACATGCTGACGTTTGCCACTCGAAAGGCTTATAGTCTTTGTGGTGGTGCAAGTGGATATTCACTAACCTTTGTTGATGGTGTTGAAACATTTGATGAGCGTAGACAAAAGCCGAACTATATTTTTCCGTCACTTAAGGTAAAAATAATCTGTCCATAATTGATTTTGTGGGGCTTTTACCAATTGAATTAAATATTTAATTGGTATTAGATTAAGTAATAAAAAGGGCTACATTAAGTAGCCCTTTCTAATTTAATCGTTATTTAATGATTAGCTTGGATCAGCAATCTTAACGGCTGCTGCAGAAGGTGCTGTTGTCATCGCTTGCGTTGGTGGTGCAAAGCGAGTTAAGTCGATACCTTCAACTGCTGCTGTGTACTCGTCCAATGTTGGGAAACGACCCAAAATAGTTGAAAGTACAACCAGTGGCGTTGAGCCTAATAAAGATTCACCTTTCTTCTCAGCAGAATCTGCTACTACACGGCCTTGGAACAGACGAGTAGAAGTGGCGATTACCGTATCACCTGGTTCAGCTTTTTCTTGGTTACCCATACATAAGTTACAGCCTGGGCGCTCTAGGTATAAAATGTTTTCATACTTAGTACGTGCTTCACCTTTTGGATGTGCATCGTCGAATACGAAACCAGAATACTTAGCTAGGATATCCCAATCGCCTTCAGCTTTTAACTCATCAACAATATTGTACGTTGGTGGCGCAACAACTAATGGCGCTTTGAATTCAATGCTGCCATTTTGTTTTTCAAGGTTACGGAACATTTGCGCGATAATTTGCATATCACCTTTGTGCACCATACAAGAGCCAACGAAGCCTAAATCAACAGGTTTGCCATTGTAGTATGAAACTGGACGGATAACATCGTGAGTATAACGCTTAGAAACGTCTTCGTTGTTAACATCAGGGTCAGCAATCATTGGCTCAACGATTGAGTCTAAATCAACCACTACTTCGGCGTAGTATTTCGCGTTGCTATCTGGGGCAAGCGCTGGTTCTTCACCAGACTTGATACCGGCGATACGCTTATCAGCAAGTTTAATTAAGCCTGCTAATGTTTGCGCTTCGTTGTCCATACCTTTGTCGATCATGATTTGGATACGTGATTTCGCAAGCTCGATAGACTCAATTAACGTTTCATCATTTGAGATACAGACAGATGCTTTAGCTTTCATTTCAGCTGTCCAGTCAGTGAACGTGAACGCTTGGTCTGCTAATAAAGTACCAATATGTACTTCGATTACGCGGCCTTGGAATACGTTTTCACCTTCGAACTGCTTAAGCATTTGCGCTTGAGTTGCGTGAACGATGTCACGGAAGTCCATGTGATCAGCCATTTTTCCTTTGAAGGTAACTTTTACAGACTCTGGAATTGGCATTGCAGACTCACCAGTCGCTAGGGCAATAGCTACTGTACCTGAGTCAGCACCGAACGCTACACCTTTAGACATACGCGTATGTGAGTCACCACCGATGATAATTGCACGGTCATCAACTGTGATGTCGTTCAATACCTTGTGAATAACGTCAGTCATTGGGTGGTAAATGCCTTTCGGGTCACGTGCTGTGATTACACCGAATGCATTCATAAACGCCATTAACTTAGGCGTGTTAGCTTTTGCTTTGCTGTCCCATACTGAAGCTGTGTGACAGCCTGATTGGAAAGCACCGTCAACAAGTGGAGAAATGGTAGAAGCAGCCATTGCTTCTAACTCCTGACAGGTCATAGGGCCTGTGGTATCTTGCGAACCTACGATGTTTACTTTAACACGCACGTTAGAACCCGCGTGTAGCGGTGCATCTGAAGAAACGCCAACAGCATTACGGTTGAAGATCTTCTCAACTGCAGTCAAGCCTTGACCTTCGTGTGAAATTTCTTTTGCTGCAGCGTATACAACTGGTGCATCAACACCTAAAGTTTCAGCCGCAAATGTTTGTAACTTCTTACCGAAAGTAACCGCATAAGAACCACCAGCTTTCATGAACTCAAGCTTTTGTGGGGTGAATGCAGAAGCAACATCAGCGACTTCGTCAGCGCCGTTAAATAACTTCTTCGCTTTAGTATCGATAGTTAATACAGTACCTGTTGCTACAGAGTATGCTTCTTCTAATACTGGGTCGCCGTTTGCGTCAACAACTGTGTTGCCGTTAGCATCAACTTTCTTCACCCAGTTTTTAAGGTCAAGACCGATACCACCAGTTACGTCAACCGTTGTTAAGAAAATTGGCGCGATACCGTTTGTACCGGCAACAACTGGCGCAATGTTTACAAATGGAACGTAAGGAGAGGCTTGCTCACCTGCCCAAAGTGCCACGTTGTTAACACCAGACATACGTGAAGAACCAACACCCATAGTACCTTTTTCAGCAACTAGCATAACTTTCTTGCCAGGATGTTGTTTTTGAAGCGCAACGATCTCTTGTTGTGCTTCAGGTGAGATCATGCATTGGCCGTGTAATTCACGGTCAGCACGTGAGTGAGACTGGTGACCAGGAGAAAGTAAATCCGTAGAGATATCACCAACACCAGCAACGTAGGTTACAACGTCAATTTTTTCTGCTACATCTGGTAATTTCGTGAAGAACTCAGCATTTGCGTAGCTTTCTAAAATGTCTTTAGCTACGGCATTGCCTGCTTTGTAAGCTGCTTGTAAACGGCTAGTGTCGGCGTCGTATAAGAATACTTGGGTTTTTAATACGTCAGCTGCAGGTGCTGAAACTGATGCGTCATCACTTAATGCAAGGTCTAAAAGTACTTCAATTGAAGGACCACCTTTCATGTGAGAAAGTAATTCAAATGCAAACTCAGCTGAGATTTCAGCAACGGTTTGTTGACCTAAAATAATTTCTTTTAAGAATTTTGCTTTAACACCCGCAGCAGGTGTAGTGCCGGGCAGAGTGTTATAGATAAAGAAGTTTAATGAGTCTGCGCGGTGCTCATTCTCTTGATCTTTGATTTGCTCAATAATTTCCGCTAATAAATCAGCGCTATCAATTGGCTTTGGCGCTAAACCTAGCTCTTCTTTGCGGGTTTTAATTTCCGCTAAATAATCAGAATAAAGACTCATATGGTGCTCTCTTTCATTAAAGTCTACTAATAGGGTATTAGCAGCATAAATTTTGCCGCATATTCTACCTTATTTTTTAATCGCGAGTAATCACTTGATTCAATAAGTGTTATTCATGCTATTTATGATGGAAAGATGTTTTCGTTATATTGTTTATAATTAGTACTGTTCACTCACTTAAAACTGCCTAAACTAGTATTTAACCTTGGTTGGAGCGCGTTGTTACAGTCAGTTGACCTAAAGCAATGCAGAGTAAGTTTGTAAGTTAAATTACAAAGTTTTGCACCAAAGTATAATAATATTAGTCATCAATATGCCATATGATGACTGTGTACTTAAGTCTATACATAAAGGTTTGTATATAGGTTTATAAATACTGGCCAAATAATATTGGCCGATGATTTTAACTTTTAGTTTGCTATCAGCTAGAATCAAGCTGTAAAAAAATTCTGATACCGCATTTATTTGCTTTGCTAAAACATATAACGCAGGTGAATATTGGCGGCAAAAAATATCTCAATCATAGAAGGTGAAAGCCGTGCTTCAAGAATATCGTAAACATGTAGAAGAGCGTGCTGCAGAAGGCATAGTTCCTAAGCCGTTAGATGCAGAGCAAGTGGCTCAGTTAGTTGAGTTAGTGAAAAATCCACCAGCAGGTGAAGAAGAGTTCATTTTAGAGCTTTTCGTTAATCGAGTACCTCCTGGAGTAGACGAAGCCGCTTATGTAAAAGCTGGATTTTTAGCTGCAATTGCCAAAGGTGAAGCAAGTTCGCCGATTTTAACAGCAGAGCGTGCCACTGAATTATTAGGCACTATGCTTGGTGGTTATAATATTCAGCCAATGATCGATTTATTAGATAATGCCGATTTAGCTGATACTGCGGCAGCGGGTTTATCAAAAACCTTGTTAATGTTTGATGCATTTTTCGACGTTAAAGAAAAAGCCGACGCTGGCAATGCGGCTGCGAAACAAGTCATGCAATCTTGGGCGGATGCCGAGTGGTTTACTTCACGCGAAAAAGTGGCGGATAAAATTACGGTTAAAGTCTTTAAAGTCTCAGGTGAAACCAATACTGATGATTTATCGCCGGCACCAGATGCGTGGTCACGTCCTGATATTCCTTTGCATGCTAAAGCAATGTTGAAAATGGAACGTGATGGTATTACGCCGGATGAGCCGGGTGTTGTTGGTCCTATTGCGCAAATAGAAGCATTACTAGAAGATGGCATTCCTTTGGCTTACGTTGGTGATGTCGTTGGTACTGGTTCATCGCGTAAATCAGCGACTAACTCAGTATTATGGTTTATGGGGGATGATATTCCTTATGTGCCAAATAAACGCAGCGGCGGTGTTTGTTTAGGCGGTAAAATTGCGCCAATTTTCTATAACACTATGGAAGACTCTGGTGCTTTACCGATTGAGCTTGATGTACAAGCGATGAATATGGGCGACATCATTGATATCTATCCATATGAAGGCGTGGTTAAGCGCGGTGGCACTGACGAAGTCATCTCAACTTTTAAATTAAACCCAGTATTATTTGATGAAGTGCGCGCAGGTGGCCGTATTCCATTAATTATTGGTCGCGGTTTAACTGGTCGTGCTCGTGAAGCCTTAGGCTTTGGTGAGACAGATTTATTTGCTAAACCTGAAGATGTTACATCTAGCAGCAAAGGTTATACGCTAGCTCAAAAAATGGTGGGTAAAGCATGTGGCGTTGACGGTATTCGCCCTGGCCAATACTGTGAACCTAAAATGACTACGGTTGGCTCGCAAGACACTACCGGCCCTATGACTCGTGATGAATTGAAAGATTTAGCGTGTTTAGGGTTTTCGGCTGACTTAACCATGCAGTCGTTCTGTCATACTTCGGCGTATCCAAAACCAGTTGATGTGAATACTCATCATACCTTACCTGATTTTATGATGAATCGTGGTGGTGTTTCATTACGCCCAGGTGATGGTGTTATTCACTCTTGGTTAAACCGTATGTTATTACCTGATACCGTTGGTACCGGTGGCGATTCACATACGCGTTTCCCATTAGGAATTTCATTCCCAGCAGGCTCGGGTTTAGTGGCGTTTGCCGCAGCAACCGGTGTGATGCCGCTAGATATGCCAGAGTCGGTATTGGTGCGTTTTAAAGGTGAAATGCAACCGGGTATTACTTTACGTGACTTAGTACATGCGATCCCTTATTACGCGATTAAAGAAGGCATGCTAACGGTTGCTAAAGCCGGTAAAGTTAATGAATTCTCTGGTCGTATTTTAGAGATTGAAGGCTTAACTGGCTTGACTGTTGAGCAAGCATTTGAATTATCAGATGCTTCTGCTGAACGCTCTGCGGCGGGTTGTACCATTAAACTAGAAGAAGATGCGGTAAAAGAATATCTTGAATCCAACATTGTCATGCTTAAGTGGATGATCAGTGAAGGCTATGGTGATGTTCGCACTATCGAGCGTCGCATTAAAGGTATGGAAGCGTGGTTAGCGAATCCATCATTAATGACCGCTGACAGCGACGCGGAATACGCTCACGTATTAGAAATTGATTTAGCCGATATTAAAGAGCCGATTGTTTGTTGTCCGAACGATCCTGATGATGCCAAGTTATTGTCAGAGGTGGCAGGTACCTCAATTGATGAAGTATTTATTGGTTCATGTATGACCAATATTGGCCATTTCCGCGCTGCCGGTAAGTTACTAGAAAACTTTGGTGGCGTGCTTGATACCCGTATGTGGGTCGCGCCGCCGACTAAGATGGACCGAGATCAGCTTACGGAAGAAGGTTACTACTTTACTTATGGTAAAGCGGGCGTGCGTATCGAAACACCGGGCTGTTCACTGTGTATGGGTAACCAAGCACGTGTTGCTGAAAAATCGACGGTGCTTTCTACCTCAACGCGTAACTTCCCGAACCGTTTAGGTACAGGCGCGAACGTCTATTTAACCTCTGCTGAATTAGCGGCAGCTGGCGCAATTATGGGTAAAATACCTACGCCTGCTGAATATATGGAATATGCAGCGCAAATTAATACCACCGCTGCTGATACCTATCGCTATCTGAATTTCCATAAAATGGAGCAGTATACGAAGAAAGCAGGGCAGGTCATTATTCAAGAGCCTGCTTAATTTTTCGATGTGGTTAGTTTTAAAGCCGCATAATGAATAAAGCCGAGTTAGTTTGATACTCGGCTTTATTTTTATGTCAGTAACCTCATATCAGGTTAAGTACGATCTTTTTTATCATTATTTGCATTCTAACTCGGCAAATGATTACATGCTTTATTCATTATTATTCGTATAAAACCTAACGCTATATGTCGACAAAGACTTGTCATTCATCACCTACCTCAAACGTTGTTAAGCTATTGCGCTCTATTTTATTTGTTCCAGGCTCTCGGTCAGAGCGTTTTGCCAAAGCACAGACATCTGGAGCCGACCTTTGTTGTATCGATCTAGAAGATGCTGTGTTACCAGAAAATAAGCAGTCGGCACGTCAGGCGGTGCTTGATTACCTAAATAATGTTTCGCGAGATGTTTGTGTTCGAATAAATGGTCTTGACAGTGAGCTTGGTCAGCAAGATTTAACGCTAATAACAAAAGCCAACCCTGCCTATATTATGTTGGCAAAATGTCATCGCCCTGAGCATATTAAAATTGCGGCAGCAGCTATGGGTGAAAATACAAAAATTATTGCGCTAATTGAGTCTATTGAAGGGGTTGAACAAGCTTATCAAATTGCCACTGCATCGAATAAAGTAGTGGCATTGATGTTTGGTGGTGCTGATGTTGCCGCACAGTTACGTTGCCAATTTAGTTTTCAGCCATTGTTATTTGTTCGAAGCCAATTAGTCATGGCGGCGGCTAAGGCAAACATTGACTTAATAGATGTACCCTATATCGACTTTCACGATACCGACGGTTTGCTAGCAGAAACATCACAAGTAAGCGAACTGGGTTTTACCGGCAAAGCCGCAATACATCCTAAGCAAGTAGCGATTATCCATCAGGGGTTCCAGCCTAGCTCACAGCAAATAGCTGAAGCTAAAGCCATATTATCAGCCGTTAACAGTGAAGACGCTGGAGTTGTGGTGGTAGCAGGAAAAATGATCGATAAACCAGTAATTGTTGCCGCACAGCGAATATTAAAAATTTCACAAGCGGCAACTTAGCCAATCGGTCGTTTAAGAGATCTTAGGTTAAGAAGCAATCTGCATTAACGCGCGTTTAAATAAATTTACCAGTCGAGTTAAGCAAATGTTCCATTCTTCAAGTAAGTCATCGTTGATTTCTGGATCGTATTTGTGAATGCACTTTAATAAGCTATCTTGCCAAATATCAAATAACGCTGGTTCAATGCGCATCTCTTTATGATCTTCAATTAACCGCACTAAATTTTCTGGTGCCGTTTGGCTTGCAGGGTTGCAAGTATAAAGCACGGCATGAGTTAAGGTTTTCGATACCATACGCTCCAATTGGGTAAGATTGGTGGATGAAAAGTATCGCCCTATACGCGGGTCCGAAGCGATAAACTCTTGATAAAACCTATCATAAAAAACCGTGCCTTGAGCATTTAGTCGTTCAAAACTGTCAAAGACATTATCGACTGCAAATCCTTTTTCTAACTTAATTTGTTCCATAAGTAGTACATAACCTTGCTGATATATCTAAAATATTACTGAAATAAAAATCCAAATTTTTGCCAAGTTAGTGCGAATCCACAGGCTATATATGTAGGAAACGCGCTAAGTTAGTAAGCTTTACATGCTGTATGCTGTATGCTGTATTTGGTTTAACTAACTACCATTTGCACGCGAGGTATCACTTTCCTGTGTTTCGGCGTCTTGCTTAAATTTTTCAAGCATTGTGTTGGTAAAATTTGTTAACCCTTTAAATACTAACTCATAAGTGCTGTCGATATTGTCACCTACTTCACCTTCTAGCACTTTTAAACTGGCTAAAATGTCTTTTGCTTCACCAAAACCTTGTTCAATACCACCGGTAATAATTTCGTTAAAGCGATTTAACGCCGCTTCATTATCTAGATCAGGGTTATTTTCAGTGAATGATTTAAACAAACCCGTAGCACCATTAACGATGCGTTCTGCGGTCGCTTCTGGTGAAAAGTCAGTATCACTTTCATAAGCTTTTTGTGCAGCGTTTTCACCTAGATAAGGTTCTAAGCGTTGATTGATTTCGTTAATAGCCGCTTTTAATAGCAATTGCTGTGGATTATCAGCCGCTTCTCGACCAAGACCTTTAGTACTTGCTTCGAGTTGAGCTGCAAGAATACCGCGATTTTTTTGTTGCTTGGCAATTTCAAAAGCACTCAACTGCTGTGTATCTTTGGTAATTTGTGGTTTGCTAGCTGGAACATTATTAGTAGTAATTTGCATCTCGACCTCCTTGCAGGCTACTTCAATAAAACTTGATTATAGCAACAGTTGGCTTGGGAAAATTAGTTAAATTGTATTAATTTTGTACAGTCTGCCTTTAGCTAAATACCGCAAAATTGCAGTTAATTGATTTTAGTGTTTTTTTTGCGTTAACTTCGGTAGTCTGTTTTGATTATTCAGTTGTACAGAAAGGCATTATGGAACGCGAAACGGTCGTTTTACTGACACTCATTGTTTATAAATTGTTACTGATTGCTATTGGTTTTTGGGCGAGTAAGCGAACTCACACGACCGAAGATTTCTTTATTGGTGGCAAAACACTTGGGCCCTGGGTTGCTGGGGTGAGTTCTTCTGCCAGTGCTTCATCTGCTTGGAGCTTGTTAGGTGTCAGTGGTGCGGCGTTTTCCATGGGCTACTCGGCAATTTGGCTATTTCCAGCCGTTGTGCTGGGTTATATGTTTAACTGGCTCTGGATTGCGCCACGCATTCGTCGCTTAGGTAATGACACATCATCTGTGACCTTAACTAATTTGCTTGCCGGTAATGATAACTACTCTAAAGCAGTGGTTTATAGTTGTACGTTTATCATTGTATTCTCGTTTGCTTTTTATATTGCTGCACAATTTCAAGCGGCAGGGGGCACGTTTGCTAGTACCTTCTCAATGGAAAGTCAGTCAGCCATTCTTACCGGCGCCGCAATTATATTAATTTACACCTTACTGGGTGGCTTTTGGGCGGTAAGTGTTACTGATACTTTGCAGGGGCTACTGATGGCAGTAACGGCTATAGTGCTGCCAATTGCCGGACTAATTGCCGTTGGTGGTTTTGAACCATTACATCAACAGCTCTCAGCGGTATTACCACCAGTGCAGTTAACTTTAGCAGGTGAACATACCGGTTGGTTTGCCGTTGCTTTTATTGCCGGTATTTTAGGGGTTGGCCTTGGTAACTGTGGACAGCCACATGTAGTAAATCGCTTTATGGCATTAAAAGATGAAGGCGCAGTGAACGTTGGTCGCTATATTGGTATTGCTTGGCCGATTATTGTTATTGGCGGCATGTTATTGGTAGGATTTTGTGGTAGGGCATTACTATCTTCTGGTCAGCACAATGAACATGTGTTGTTTGAATTAACCAACTTGTTATTTCCTCCTGTTGTTGCAGGCATTTTTGTTGCTGGCGTGCTGTCGGCAATTATGTCGACAGCAGACAGCCAGTTATTGGTTGCGGCTTCGTCGTTATCACATGATTTAAAGCTGAAAGGTTCGGTTAAGCGTCAATTGCTTATTTCTCGTTTAACGGTGGCCGGAATGTGTTTAGTGTCATTAATCATTGCCTTGTATGCACCCGAAGCAATTTTTTCCCGTGTGCTGTTTGCATGGGCAGCATTAGGTTCGGCATTTGGTCCGCTACTAATAGTGTTACTGGCGGGCTATAAAGTAAAAGGGGCTTATCGATTAGCGGCTATTGTCTTAGGTTTTAGCCTAACCGTATATTTTAATTGGCAACCTAACTCACCTGGTGATGTTTTAGAACGCGTCGTGCCATTTTTCTTAGCACTTGCCGTTGCTTGGTTTGGTCGAGAAACCAATAAAAACCATGCATTCGAACAAAAGGTCAGTGCTTAATAATCACTTCTTTAGGGGTTGAAAATGATCAAAGGTAGCTGTTTATGTGGCCAAATTGTATTTAGTGTCGCAAAGTTTGTACCGCTGGCGGGCCATTGCCATTGCCATATGTGCCAGAAGTTCCATGGTGCGGCATTTTCAACGTTTGGCGAAGTTAAACGTAAACACTTAACTTGGCTTCAAGGGCAAAATTTATTGCAAGATTACCGTGCTGAAAATGAGACTGTCCGTAGCTTTTGTCGTCATTGCGGTTCAAGTTTATTGTTTGAGTCGCGTTATAATCGTCAAGCTTTAACCGTTGAAATTGCATTGGCGGCAATGGACGACAGCGTCGATATTAAGCCCGACGCGCATATTTATCTTGAAAGTAAGGTTTGTTGGCTTGAGGTTAATGATGATTTAGCCAAGTTTGAACGCTACCGAACTCCCCAAAAAAGTTAAAAGAGTATTTGATAGCCTAGTGGTGAAAAGCTTTAGTGATAAAAGCCATAGCCAATTAACTTAAACGTTAGAAAAATACTGACAATAACGACCAACATAAATATTAAGCCAGAGCCGTAATGCCAAATTCTGGTTAATTTATAATTAAGTTTTGTCACCCATGAGTCGTCAGGTGAGGATTTTGGTAATAAATCTCGACTAAAAAGATAGCTAAACAACGAGAACACTAGCCCCCATAATATTACTAACACACAGCCAAACGTCGCCGCCGTATAT
This sequence comes from Colwellia sp. MEBiC06753, assembly GCF_053470325.1. NCBI lineage: Bacteria > Pseudomonadati > Pseudomonadota > Gammaproteobacteria > Alteromonadales > Colwelliaceae > Colwellia > Colwellia sp. MEBiC06753. The sequence continues at coordinate 127,564 of NZ_JBQMTM010000011.1, forward strand.
TGCTTAGCAACACCAGACAGTTGCAGCGCTAGAAAGCAAATTACGGCGATTACTATGAATAAAATAATCAACCGCTGCATAGTGTGTAGCTTTTTGGCTACTTGAGTTAAATAGCTATATTGATGGTCTGCCACATTAATAATCAGTGTTCGTTTAAGTTTAGGCTTACGCTTAAGTTCAAGTTAGCAAGCTGCAAAGTTATTGCGTTTCGGCCTTGTTTTCGGCCTTGTTTTCGGCATTGGTTTCCGCATTAGTTTCAGCATTGAATACCTAGGTTTAGATTTTGCTTTATTTTGCTAGCTCAATAAATGCCGCGGTATACATTTTTAAATTCAAAATAAGTTGCTCACGGGTGATAAATTCATGTTCAGTATGACCAGTATAGGCTTTACCTGGCATTGCTGGTCCAAAACTTACCGCTGTTGGAAATAAACGGCTATTTGTGCCACCGCCAATGGCTATTGGCTTAATATCTTCAATGCCCGTGTAATGTTTAAATACCGACATTAACGTTGGTATTTGTGGGGCGTCGGTTTGGACAAACGGCTCGCCGATGTAATGCTCTAAGCTAGTAATTTCAGCGCCGGTTGCTTTTTGCCAACTAGCAACAGCTGCATTAATTTCGTTAAGTAATTGGGTTTTATCTTTACCGCGCGGGCGACGAATGTTGATGTGTAATTCAAGTTGTTGATCGTTATTTTTAATGACCGTTGGAGATACCGTCATCGGTCCCATAAAGTCGTCTTGATAGGCGATTTCACCAAATTGCTCGCCAGTTAATGATAGGCCAATATTATCGCTGATAAAGTTAACTAAAGTGCCGGCACCATTATTCGGCCATTGATAATCAACTGAAGTTAGTAAGCTGGCTAAATGAGGTATAGCGTTAACACCTTCTTCTGGTTTAGATGAATGCGCCGTTTTGCCTAGCGCAGTAATTTTTAGGCTACTAACTTCGTTATCTAGCGTTTCGGTAAAGCTAAAGGATACTTGTGGAAACTGATCTGTATTACCCGTTAATCGTGCGATAAGTCCTGGGGTGACATTGTTGATGGTCGCGCTGGCATCTTCCGGAATTTGGCTGGCAAAAAAGCCGCCGCTAAACCCGCTGATATAAGGTTGCTGGCTGACTATTGATTGTTTATCAAAAGCAAACTTTAATAAGCCCCAACCTTTTTCTGCAGTAACCACCGGGTATTCAGCGTCAATGGTGATATTAGTTTGTGGTAATTCATGGTTGGCAATAAACGCTTCAAGTGGCGCCCAATCAGACTCTTCCGCCATATAAACATAAAGCTCAATACGCTTATTTAAAGCAATGTTGTTATCTTTTATTGCTTTCATCGCATATAGCGCTGTTGAAATTGCCCCTTTATCATCTTCAGTGCCACGACCAATCAGTTTGCCGGGCTCTGAAGTGGTATCAAGTTCAAACGGCGATTGTTGCCATTTGCTGGCATCCACCGGCTGAATATCGCCGTGGGTAATAATGCCAAAGCGTTCTTTTCCTTTTCCTAACCCAATCACAACCACATAACCGTAATCGGTATAATCTAAGCCTAAGGCCTTAGCTTGTTGTTTAAGTTCATTTTTAAAGCCAATATGTTCTGGGTTTTCTGTTGCTGATAAGTTCTCTACTGCCACTGTGTTAAATTTAACTAACTTGGATAAACTCGCTTCGGTAGCTTGGGCGTAGGTGGCTGCAGCGTAATCAGCGGTTTTAAGCGCTGGTGACGATAAGTTCGAACTGGCAAAGTTTGGTGTCGAAAAACCTAAGGCAATAAACGTAAGGACGCAGGAAAGAGTATGCTTCATAGCGGGTTCAATGTTCGTTAAATGGCAAGATGTTGTGAACGTTAGCTTAGCTTATTCAACAACTTGCGCAAAGTAGCTTTGGCTAAAAGTTTAGTAAAGCTACTTTATAACTGTGGTTGACCTGTATTACTTTTAAGTATTACAGGGATAGGCTAGGGCAGCGCCCGACCTCTGGCACTAACAAATAGTTTGTACCAATCTTCGCGAGATAACGCGATATTTGTTGCTTGGGCGCAACGATTGATTCGCTCAATGTTAGTTGTACCAATAATCGGTTGAATATTTGCTGGATGACGAAGTAACCAGGCTAAAACAATCGCGTCACTATTGGTGTGATACTGCTCTGCTAACTCATTAACTAATTGCGCTGTTGCTTGAATGTGAGGCGCTTGTTGCTCGGTATTTCTTCCTGAGAATAAGCCTTGTGCTAAGCTGCCCCACGACTGAAGCTGAATATTTTGTTGTTGGCAATATTCTAGCGTTCCTGCACAAAAGTTCTGGTGACTGCCTTCAGGGTTGCCAGCTAATACGCCATGCTCTAACCAGCCTAATTGTTTTAAGCTAATTTCTACTTGATTGGCAATAAGTGGCGTAGATAACGCTGATTGTAAAAATTGGATCTGATGGTGATTCATATTGGAAACACCAAAGTGTTGTACTTTGCCCGCAGCTTGCAAGCTATCAAATGCGCTGGCAACTTCGGCAACTTCCATCAGAGGGTCTGGTCTGTGTAGTAACAGCACGTCAAGGCTTTCAATATTTAGCCGAGATAAAATACCTTCAACTGATTCGATAATCCATTGCTTAGAAAAATCATAACGACCTGGGCCAAATTCGTCATTAAAGCGGATGCCGCATTTTGACTGGATAATCATATTATCCCGTAAATTAGGCCGCTGTTTTAACACCTGAGCAAAGCATTGCTCGGCTTTACCTTTGGTATAAATATCGGCATGGTCAAAAAACGTAATGCCGTTAGCTAATGCTGTCTCAATTACTTGTTGTGCTTGGCTGATATGTGCCGATGTGATTGAGGAGTTATCCCAGTCTCCACCCAAGCCCATGCAGCCGTATGCCAATGTACTTGCATCAGGGAAGTATTGTTTAATTGCTAGATTGGTCATTTACAAATTCCGTTAACTGTCGTGTTTTGTTATCAGTATTGCCATATTGTAGAAGCGGTAAGCGCACAAGCCCTAGCAATAAAATAAAAACACATTGTGTGGTATATAAAACAAAGTTTAGTTATTGTTATTAAACAACCTCAGGCTTGCATAAGTAATGTGTTTCTAGCTGTTATTTTTACTGACTTCGGCGTTATATTGACGTGAAATAGCTGGCTATTCCTACGTCAAAAAGCCTTGAATTCAGCAAAAAATACCAGGCTAGAAATTAGTAAATAGGGCAAGTTATTGTTTTATATGGCTTAACACTACTTCTTATACAAACCTGAGGTTAAATATGTTCTACCGATGTTATCTGGTTGTTTTCCATGTCAAAAGCACATAAAAAAATTGAGCGATTATTTTTATTTGGTGAAGTGGCAAATTGCTTAAGCTTTACTGCCGCTGCCGAGCAACTGGGTATTTCCAAAGGTTATTTATCAGCGCAAGTTAAACAACTAGAGCAAGAACTAGCTTCGCCGCTGCTGGTGCGTTCTACTCGTCATGTCCGTTTAACTAAAGCAGGTGCGCAAGTAGCAAAGCAGGTAGAAGAAATGCAACGCTCGCTGCTGTCTATTGAACGCTTTGCCAAGGGCGAACAACAATCATTAACCGGCGATATTGCTATTACCGCACCAAAACAATTTTTTAATAGCGTGCTGGCAGATATTTGTTATCAATTTCAGCAACTTCATCCAGAAATACACTTCTCAATAGATTGTAGCTATACCACTTATGATCTTATTGAAAGTGACTTTGATATTGCGTTTCGGGCAACCAATCAGCCGCCGGAAAATATGGTGGCTACTCAATTAATCAGCTATCAACATTTATGCTGTGCTGCGCCTCAATATATTGCGCAATATGGCCAGCCAGTTAGTTTAACTGAGTTGTCGCATCATCAATGTTTGACCGCGCTTGCACAAGAAATATGGGAAATTAATCAACAGCCAATAGCGATCAGTGGCTGGCTTTCGGCCAATGATCATAGCGTATTGCTAAGCCAAGCATTGCAAGGAAATGGTATTATTCGTTTGCCCAGTTATGTCGCTTCACCTTTGATTGAACAAGCACAACTGGTTAACTTATTTGAGGTGAACTCTTCGCAATCACAACATATATATTTGTTAAGACCACAGCTAATTAAACCACCGCAAAAGGTGGCAACATTTATTCAATTTGTTCAAGCCAATTTATTAGAGAAAATAGCTTAATTGCCGTGTATTTTACTTAGGTGAAATAGGAGTGTTTTGCTACACTCAACTAGGGCGTGTTGATCTTTGCTGTTTAATTTTTGTTCGAGATAAAAGCGTTTTAATCGCGGCGTGAGGTGTGACGCCTAGTCACCTAAGCAAACCTCCTCACAACAATGAGTAAAACGCTTTTAGCCGAACCTTTCAGGCAGCGTTTGTTGTCATTTCTATTGTGTTAGCACTTTATCATGTGGAATAACCACACATCAAAAGTGTTGCCGTGTATAAATTTCCAACAAAAGGCTGCAAAAACAAACTTGAAAGATCAATACGCCCTAAATAGAACACACAGAATGTTGACTAGTTTTGACATGAACTAAGTCAACTAAATATAAGTGAAGAAACTGATGGAATATGAATTTAGACACGACCCCATTTCAGGTGAAGCAAAAGCATTGTTTTCCTTAGAACAACAAATGATTGGTCCTTGGTTAGAGGTTGAAGTGGGGCATAACGCTGAAATGATATCGGCGTTACTAATCGCCATTGAAAAAATAGAGCACCAAAAACGGGAAGAAATCACCGTGACCGGCCGAGAGTATTCAGTGACATTCACTCAAGATGATGTTTTTGTCCAACCCAATACTAACTTAAATGGTCATGATGACTTACCAGAAGAGTTACTTATGCAAGAGCTCTATATTGATGAACAAGCGATCAGTGCTTGTGGCTTAGATGATTTTCGTCAAATTCTACTATCATGGGCTAAATTTACAAAAAATTAACTTATTGAAAACCCTTACCTGACTATTTAACATATTGATAATAAAAATTATTAAATTAACCTTGGTGTAATTCCATGACTGATCCTGTAGTTGATTCTCGCAAAAAAGCTAAACGTATGGTGCCATTACGTTACGTACTAACGCCAATTGTCATTATATTTGTTGCAATATTTCTATTAATTATTGCTGGTATTTTAGCGCCTAAACCGATGAAAAAACCGGTGGAAGTTCGGGCGCCCTTGGTAGAGGTTATTGAGTTAGCGCCAGCAACAATAGAATTTCGGGTAGCCAGCCAAGGTTCGGTTATGCCAAGAACGGCAACCACCTTAACTTCAGAAGTATCTGGCCAAGTCATTGCCGTGTCGGATAAATTTTTTATTGGCGGTTATATTGAAAAAGGCGAAGAAATACTGCGCCTTGATCCAATCACCTACGAAGTCGCCTTGTTGCAAGCAGAATCTCGACTAGGTGCAGCAAAAGCTAATTTAATCAGTGAACAGGCACTGGCAAAACAAGCGAAAGAAGAATGGCTAATGACTGGGAAACCGCTTGAAAAAGCGCCGATTCTAGCATTGAGAGAACCGCAACTATTGAAAGCGCAAGCAGAATTAGTTGCCGCGGAAGCGGACTTAAAAGAAGCGAAAACAAAATTAGCGCGTACCCGCTTTGTTGCCCCTTATGATGCCATGATCAAAGTGAAAAATGCTGACCTTGGTCAGTATGTGACAGTAGGGACATCACTGGCAGAAATTTTCGCGGTTGATTACGCCGAAGTGCGATTGCCGGTTAAGCAACAGGATCTAGCATTTTTGAGCTTGCCTAAAGTCAATGAAACATTGGAGGAGTCGTCTAGCATTGAGTTGTTTTATCAACTTCATGATAAGAAACATAGTTGGCAAGGTGCACTTACGCGTTATGAAGGGGTGGTCGACTCAGTTAACCGTGCGCATTATGTTGTGGCAAAAATTGACGATCCGTATCGAATTAACTCTCAACGCCAAGATGAAATTCGTGTTGGTACCTTTGTTAATGCGCAAATTATCGGTCGCAGCATAGATCATGTTACGGCAATTCCACGTTTAGCGGTTCATGGGGCGAATACTATTTATCTGGTTAATGCTGATTACACCTTAGATATGATCAAAATTGATGTGTTGCGCGCCGATGCTGAATTTGTCTATACCTTAGACTCACTGCCGGTTGATAAACGATTAGTATTAACCAATATTGAAACTCCAGTAATCGGTATGCACCTAAGAGTTAGTGGTGAGCAACAATCAGAACAAGTAGAAAGTTCAGACTCAGGCGATTCAGCGAAATCGGGTGACAAGGCATGAGTAAAGTGAAAGAAGAATTCTCTGGCATTATCGCTTGGTTTGCCCGAAACAGCGTAGCCGCCAACCTGTTAATGATGTTTATTTTGGTAGCGGGCCTGTTTTCTTATCAGGGCATTAATAAAAAAATGTTTCCTGAATTTAATCCCAACAGCATTTTAATTGTCGTGCCGCATTTAGGTGCTGCGCCTGAAGAAGTTGAACAATCGGTAATTTTGCGGGTAGAAGAGGCGCTTGAGGATATAGAGGGAATAAAGCGTATTACCTCTACGGCGAATGAAGGCGTAGGCCGTGTGGTCATTGAGTTGCAATCAGGCTATTCGATGTCTGAAAAACTTGATGAAGTGCAAATGCAAGTAGATGCAATCACGACATTTCCAGAGCAGGCAGAAAAACCCATTATTACTAAGCAGGAATTTAAAGGCCAGGTAATGTGGTTGTCGGTAAGTGGTCCTATGGAGCGTCGAGCGCGTCAAGTGCTGGCACAAAATATTCGTGATGAAATCATGGAGTTGCCAAGCGTTAATAACGCCGAAGTGGTTGGGGCTCGCGATTATGAAATCAGTATCGAAATATCTGAGCAAAAATTGAAAAAGTACGGGATGACTTTTGATGAAGTCTCACAAGCCGTTAAAAAATCATCGTTAGATTTACCCAGTGGTACCTTAAAAACTTCAGGCGGTGACATTGCACTAAGGGTTGAAGGACAAGCATACACCGGGCAAGAGTATGGCGCTTTAGTGTTAAGAACGGCGGCAGACGGCACTCGCTTAGTGTTATCTGATGTTGCCAATGTGATTGATGGCTTTGTTGAACGTGAAGATTTTGCCTTATTTGACGGCGAAAATACCACTAGCATTATGGTGCAATCAACCGGCGATCAAAATGATCTGCAAATTGCTGAGGAAGTGCATCAATACGTTATTGAAAAAAATAAAGCGCTACCTAAAGGTGCTAAGCTTGATGCTTGGGGTGACTCATCATATTACCTAAATGAACGCTTAGATATGATGATTTCCAATATGCTGGCGGGGGCGGCGCTGGTGTTTTTTGTGCTGGCATTATTTTTACGTATTCGCATTGCCTTTTGGGTGATGTTGGGTATTCCTATTAGCTTTTTGGGCGCGTTTATTTTAATGCCGATGATGGGCGAATGGGCGGTTTCAGTCAACATGCTCAGCTTGTTTGCCTTTATTATGGTGCTGGGGATTGTCGTTGATGACGCCATTGTAACTGGTGAAAGTGCCTATACCGCTATTCAGCAACATGGTCATTCAACGGATAATGTTATTCGTGGCACGATGCAAGTGGCAATGCCAGCAACCTTCGGGGTCTTGACCACTATGGCGGCCTTTGCGCCACTATTGTTTATTGATGCCACGTTTGCTGCGTTCTTTCGGGCGATAGCGCTGGTGGTGGTTTTTTGTTTGTTCTTTTCGTTAATTGAGTCGAAATGGATTTTACCTGCGCATATTGCTCATATGAAATATGTGCCGCTGACCGAAGAAAACTCTTCAATGTTAGAGCGCTTTCAAGTGCGCTTTAAAAAAGGCTTAAATAACTTTATCCACCATAAATACAAGCCATTGCTCTATAAAGCGTTAAAAGCGCGTTACAACACAATTGCCCTGTTCTTTGCGGTATTAATTGTGTCTGTTGGCTTAATCGTAAGCTCATTGGTGAAAGTGGAAGTGTTCCCAAATGTGCCGAGCGACTTTATTCAAGGCCAGTTAGTGTTAGTTGAAGGCAGTCCGGTTGCTGAGCGTAATAAAGCAATTGAAAAAATTATGGCGGCGGCTCACGAAGTGGCAGATGAAAATGCCATTGGTGATCAAACTTTTATTAAGCATTTTATGGTGTTTACTAATGGCGATATTCAGGCAACGTTTTTATTAGAATTGATTAAGTCTGATAAGCGAGAATTAAACGCCTATGAAATTGAAAAATTATGGCGCGATAAAATAGGTGAAATTCCCGGTACTAAAGAATTACGCTTTTTTGCTGGCACCAATGTTGGTGGTGGTGCCGCGTTAGAGTTTCAGTTAACGGGTAAAAATGACCAAGAACTTGAAGCTGCTGCTGAGCGAATTATGGCCAAGCTTGGCGAGTATGACGGTGTTTACGATATTCGCAATTCATTCAGCCGTGGTTCACAAGAAATTAAACTTGATATTAAACCAGAAGCCGAAGTGCTTGGCCTGACATTAAGTGATTTAGCGCGCCAGATGCGCCAAGGGTTTTATGGTGATGAAGCCCAGCGTATCCAACGCGGACAAGACGAGCTAAAAGTCATGGTACGTTACCCGAAAGAAAACCGGGTTTCAGTTACCGACTTGGAAGATATGTGGATACGTACGCCATCAGGTCAAGAAGTGCCATTTTATCAAGTTGCCGATGTTAGTATTGGTCAAGGATTTTCAACAATTACACGGGTTAATCGCAAGCGCTCCATTACCATTTCTGCTGATATTGATAGCCAGAAAGTAGAATCGCGTCGCGTGCTAGAAGAAATGAACCAGCAACATATTCCGTTAATTTTAGCTGACTTTCCATCGGTAGCTTATGGCGTAGAAGGCGCCAGTAAAGAGCAAGCCGATTTCTTAAAACAGTTAGGCTTTGCTGGGCTTGGCGCACTGTTTTTAATTTATGGCCTAATAGCGATTCCGACAAAATCATATGCCCAGCCGCTGGTGATAATGTCGGTGATCCCGTTTGGCATTATTGGTGCGATTATTGGTCACTTTTTGCTGGGAAAAACCATCAATATGATGTCAATTTACGGCTTTATTGCGTTAACTGGTGTGGTGGTAAACGACAGTTTGATCTTTGTTGATTTTATAAATCGGGCAAAAGGCAGTGGTAAACGGATGATTGATATTGTTCAAGATGCGGGTACTCAGCGCTTTAGAGCAATACTATTAACGTCACTCACCACGTTTTTTGGTATATTCCCCTTATATTTCGAGTCAAGCTTGCAAGCGCAGTTTATTATTCCTATGGCAATTTCATTAGGTTTTGGTATTGCTTTTGCCACTGTAATAACCTTGTTTTTAATTCCATCATTGTATTTGGTAAAAGAAGATATACAGGGGCTATTTGCTAAAAAACAGTCAACTAATGTAGATTTAATCGAGCACAGTTAATTGTGCTGAGCAATCACATTCATCGTTGGCGGTTATAAGAATAAATACAAGACAGTAGAGAACAATATGTTAATTAAGTGTAGTAAATGGTTGGTATTGGTTGGTGCGTTATTTAGTGCCCACTCGGCAATTGCCACCGACAAATTGCCATTTGAGCAAAATGATACTGATAAGAACTTTAACGTTGTGCAAATAACCGATGGGGTGACGATTCCTTGGGGAATGGCGCAATTACCTAATGGTGATATTTTAGTAACCGAGCGCGCGGGCGAGCTGCGCCTGATTCAGCAAGGCAAGTTGCTTGAACAAAAGGTTGCAGGGCTGCCTGAAATTCATGCTAATCGCCAAGGTGGACTACTGGATATCGTATTGCATCCAAATTATGCAGAAAATGGCTGGTTGTACTTCACCTTCTCAAGCCCAGAAGGCGAAGGTGAAGGTAGTAATACCGCATTAATGCGCGCCAAATTCGATGCTGAAAAAATGACGTTAACTGATCAGCAATTGTTGTATAAAGGCAGCGATAATACGGAAAAAGGTCAACATTATGGCAGTCGCATAGCCTTTGATAAACAAGGCTATGTTTATTTTTCAATCGGTGACCGAGGTGAGCGTGATCGTAAGCCACAAGATATCACGATTGATGGCGGTAAAGTCTATCGTTTACAAGATGATGGTCGTATTCCTGCTGATAACCCATTTGTAGCAAATAAAGCAGCAAAGTCTGCCACGTTTTCTTATGGTCACCGTAACCCACAGGGCATGGCGCTTAACCCGAACACGGGTGAAATTTGGGCGCACGAGCATGGCCCAAAAGGTGGTGATGAAGTTAACCTAATTCAAAAAGGCAAAAATTATGGTTGGCCAGTCATTAGTTACGGTATTAATTACAATGGCACGTCATTTACTGACCTAACGACTAAGCAGGGTATGGAACAGCCGTTACATTACTGGAACCCATCAATTGCGCCATCGGGCATGGTGTTTATTACCAGTGATAAGTACCCACAGTGGCAAGGAAAGTTATTGGTTGGTTCGTTAAAGTTCCATCATCTGGTATTGCTTGATATCACTGACAACGCGGTTGTTAGCCAAAGTAAAATATTTGAAGGCATCGGCCGCTTACGCAGCATCATGCAGGGCCAAGATGGTTACCTGTATGTAGGTGTTGATGGCCAAGGTATTAAACGCATCGAGCCGAAAAGCTAAGCGTTTTCCTTTTTGTTATTACTTGCTGGTTCAAACTAGCAACTAACGACAATACTCCAGCAGAATACCTAGATTTATTTACAAATTTAGGTATTCTAATTGGCAAAAAATTATTTGCTCGCGTTTTGAAACTTCTTACTCACTGTTTTAATTACTTAAAATTATTCATTCTTCCTTTGGTATTGCTCAATGTTTCTTGGTCATTGCAAGCGACCGAATTTGATGTTGAAGATCCCTATATTTGTAAAAATACCCTAGCCAATTATCAAGGACCAATAACTCCTGCCAACGGCGAGGTTGAGCAGCTTATCAATGCTGTGCGTTATCATTGTTTAGATGATCATCAAGCTTCAATTGAAACGCTTTTACCTGTGTTAAACCAGCCGGCGCAATTAAGCCCTAGCCAATTAACGTATGCTTATATTCTTCATGCGATAAATTTAAATAATATCGATGACGATCGCAGTTGTGATATGGCTAAACTTTCTATGGTGAATGCAGCTAACACTGACAGTGTTGAGCTATCTATTCGAGCGGAGCTCAACTATTTTTCTTTCTGTGATGTGTATAAAGACAATATCCCACATGCGTTAAAGCGTTTGTATGAGTTAAACACTAAAGCCTTACAAAATAATAAGTTAAGTTTACAGCTAACAATCCATAATCAACTTTCATTTGTTTATTACTTTTTAGACCAAAACCAGTTATCTGCTGAAGAAGGTGAAAAGGCATTAGCGATCAGCGAGCAGATGGCGTCAGACGATTATATGGTGACATTATTTAATTTAATTGACGCCTATCTTGACGCTGGAGAAGTCGCATTAGCCGAACAGCGACTAGCCTTATACCAATCAAAACTAACAGATTTGTCAACAGACTGGGAACGCTACCTATATCAATATGCACGTACTTACTTGTTGTATTTGCAGGGTAACTATCAAGCTGTTGTTGATATTAATAATAGCTATTTCCAGCAAAACGCAGGTCAATCACCCGCTTTTATTGAAAAACAAGCCGGATTTTACGGTTTAGCTTGTGTTGCTCTAGGTGATTTAACTTGTGTTGAGCAAGTAGTTAATCAGCATTTTTTAGCCACTTCCCTAGCCGATATTGAACGTTTAGCAACGCTTGAATTATTAATCAACTGGTATAGTGCCTCAAACCAAGCAGCTGATTTAGCAGCGGTTCACGCACGCTATTTTGACTTGGTTCATGAAAAGCTTATTAAGCAGCAGCAAGCCACTAAAGTATTGGGCGTTGCCAAATTAAATAATGAAATTATTCGGTTAAATTCTGATGATGCATTGGCGCAACTGGCGCAACAACAGCGGCTCAATACTTGGTATCAATACTGTTTATTTGCAGTTATTTTGCTATTCGCTGGAACGTTGATTGCTTATATTAGTTTAAAGCGGAAAGTGAAACGCCAAGTTATTATGATTAATGAAATGGGTTAACGACTATATCAACTCTCATACTAGCTAGCACATGAACTAGGATTTTAACTAACGCTAACTCATAGCTAGCTTTTAGCTATGAAGTGACTCATTAAGATCATCAACTAGGTCTTGATAATCGTATTCATCACAGTCTAAAACGGTAAATACTGAATCGCGTATATATTGCCAGTCACTCGCTGGTTGAAAGTGTTTATATTGATGCACAATGTTTTCCGCCATTTTTAAAATAGCAAAACAGGTTTGCTCATCACTGCCATCAATTTTATTTAAAAAATCACGTTCATGGTGGCGTAAAATTATTTGGCATAAATCTGTTGGTAACCGCCATGACGAAGCCACGTAAAAGCCGATGGTGGCATGATTCACTTGAAAGGCTTTTTCTTCTAATTCGGTAATCACTTCACTTGGGTGTTTCAATGAATAATCGAGTAATGCTTGATAATTCTTGAACTTCATTGCCATTACCGGAATTCCACAGTCGTGGAATAGGCCTAATGTAAACAGGCGATCGCTTGCTACTTTACGGCTCAACTTATTACCGATAAATACCGCAGTATTGGCGATATTACTGGCATTGTCCCAAAAGCTATCTAATTCAATATAACACTTATCTTTACTAAAGCTTTTGCGAATAAGGTTACTGGTAACCAATGAAATAATACCGTTTAAACCTATATATTTAACCGATTTCGGGATGTCGGTCATGGTTCTGGCTAAACCATACATTGGGCTATTAATGGTTTTTAAAATTTTGGCGCTGATTGATACATCTTGGCAAATTAGCTCGGCAATTTCGTCAATATTAGGTTCATCAAGCTTAATTTTTTCTTGAAGTTCAAGTAGCAAAGCAGGTTGAGCTGGCACGGAAAAACCTTTACCGATATCTTTCAATACATCTTCGTTTACCTGCAACATAGCCCGAACTACCTTTATCAGCGAATATTAAATTTGGCTATGTTCCCATTAACTGTTGTTGAATGCGAAATAGCTTGTTTTCATTAAGGTTTCCAGGAGCATCCATATACCTGAACCAACCAAGGTAATGATCAAGGTACTTTGTGGCGACTCCATGAAACCGTCCTATCCATGCTTTTAGCCTGCTGTGATAGGCATTAACATTTTGAATGTGAAAGACTT
>NZ_JBQMTM010000012.1:0-140671 GCF_053470325.1 Colwellia sp. MEBiC06753
GTTAGCGAGTATGCTTCTTCGATTAACGGTAAAGGCAATAAATCAGCAAGTGTTTCAACTTGGTTAGGCTTCCAATGATTAATGACATCTAGGGCTTGAGAAACGAGCATAAAAAATCCGATAAACATTGTTTATCGGATTTTTACATACTCAGAAGATCGTTCAATTGATCTGTAAATAAATGCCTAACTGATCGGTATTAGGTCAATGACCGGCTTTTTTTATACACACAAATTAGCTGTAATTAAGCAAAACGATTTAAGCAGTTAAGTTCACTAAAACACTGCTCTAAACGTTTAGTCATAGATTGTTCGGCATGACGCAACCATACGCGCGGGTCGTAATATTTTTTGTTAGGCTTATCGTCACCGTCAGGATTACCAATTTGGCCTTGCAAGTAACCTTGGTTTTCTTGGTAATAGTCTTTTACGCCCTGCCATGTCGCCCATTGGGTATCAGTATCAATATTCATTTTAATTACGCCGTAGCCAATAGATTCGGTAATTTCTTCTGGTGAAGATCCAGAGCCGCCATGAAACACAAAGTTAAGTGGATTTGCAGCTAAAGCAAACTTCTCTGCAACATACGTTTGCGAATCGCGTAAAATTTTCGGCGTAAGTTTGACATTGCCAGGCTTATATACGCCATGGACATTGCCAAAGGATGCTGCAATGGTGAAGTTTGGACTGACAGCACTCAGCTTTTCATAAGCATAAGCAACATCTTCCGGTTGGGTATAAAGTGACGAGCTATCTAAATGGCTGTTATCCACCCCATCTTCCTCGCCGCCAGTACAGCCTAATTCAATTTCCAACGTCATATCTAGCGCAGCCATCTGCGCTAGATACTCGGCACAGGTCGAGATATTTTCTTCTAATGATTCTTCAGATAAATCAATCATATGCGAGCTAAATAGCGGTTTACCTGTTTGTGAATACTGAGCTTTACTTGCGGCAAGTAAACCATCAATCCAAGGCAATAACTTTCTGGCAGCATGGTCAGTATGTAATATAACTGGCACACCATAAATTTTAGCCACTTGATGCACATAATGAGCAGCCGCAACTCCGCCAGCAACAGCAGCATCATTGCCGGAAAGACCAGCGTCTTTTCCTAAGAAAAACGAAGCACCGCCATGTGACAGTTGAATGATAATCGGTGAATTTACCGACTTTGCCGCCGCCAATGCAGCATTAATAGAATGGCTGCCAACTACGTTAACAGCAGGATAGGCGAAGCCATGCTTTCGTGCATAATCCAACAAGGTTGTAACATCTTTCCCTGTCGCGACACCGGCTTCAACTAATTGAGATAAAGGTTGGTTCACAGTTCGACTCACTTATCAAATTAACAATAAATTTATTGTACTACATATAGTTAGCTACGGGGCGTAACATGGCAAAAAGTTATGATTTTTTATTGGTTTTTATTTAAGGTATTAATGCGTAGATTGTGACTAGAGTTAACGGTTTACCTAAAATTTCACTATAGTAATGACAAGAACCGCTAGCCCGTGATCACCATGTTAGACTCCTCAGTCTCAGACACGCCAGTCAAAAAGCCAGCCAACTCCACTGTTGCTAGCAACCAATTTCATCGACCTTTGCACTTATACCGCGCTTTAGCTATTACCTTAATTGTTGCTGCTCATAGCTGGTCATTACCGATCTTCTTTTATAGTCCTGACTTTAGCCTTGATCCACAGTTAAAGCTATTATCGGCATTTACTGAAACCCTATTTCACGATGGTACAATTATTTTTGCCTTAATATCAGGCTTATTGTTTTCATTGGTACTTGAACAAAAAGGTTGGCAACGCTTTTTTATCAATAAAATGAAATATGTATTGTCGCCCTATATTGTTATTAGTTTCGTTTACGGCTTAATACAGTGGAAACTGATGTTTGTAGGCTTTTATGACATTACACCGAACAACTTTGCGGGCTATTTATCAGCAACCCTTAATAATATTCCTCAAGGGCTGGCTGGCTTTCACCTGTGGTACATTCCAGTGTTACTGATTATTTTCATAGCAACACCATTACTGTCTTTACTCATTAGTCGACGCTCGATATTGATAGCATTAATTTTACTAGCACCACTGGTTTGTTCGCGCGTATGGCCAATGTTTAGTTGGAGCACAGTGGTTTATTTTTTAGGCCCTTATACATTAGGCATGTTAATAGGCGGAAACCTTCATCAATCATTGGCACATATCAGACGCTACCGCAGTTTGCTGTTTGTCATCTTTATCATAACCAGCGCGTTTTTGATTTTTCTCTACCAAATAGAGATAAAAGTGCTTGGTGAGGTTTCTCTATTAGAGTCTGGCTTTTATCTACAAAAATTAGCGTTAGCCTTGTTATTGCTTGATGGCGTTTATTTGCTGGAGCATAAAATACCGCAATGGGTAGATAGCATAGGTAATTACTCATTCGCTATTTACTTTATTCACCCTGCATTATTGCTGTATTTGGTTGGTATTTTGAAAGAACAGCAGCTGTTAACTAATAACCCATGGCTCGTTATTATTTTAGGTACTTTGTTTTTAGGTTGTGGCCTGTTCGGCACATTAGTTATTAGCAAGCTCATTAAAAAGCTCTGTGGCAAATATACGCGCTACTTAATTGGCGCATAAATAATAAAACGCTCAAAGACAAAAAAGCCAGAGTATTAAACTCTGGCTTTTCTTTTAGCTGAACTTTTCTTTTAGAAAGTACGCTTAACTTTTACTTAAATTAAGATTTAGCAACAGCTTTAACAAAGCTAGCAACTGGTTGACCGTTGCACGTTAATGAAGAAGCTTTGTGACCAATAGTTTCTAGACCTTCTTTTACCGCTTTAAGGCATAGTTGGCTTTCTTCTGACTGGTTGCCTGCAATAACAACAACTTCTTTTGGTGTTGCTTGCACAACTGGGATCATTTCAAATGATTGAGCAAAAGATTTTATGCTCTCGCCGTTACATTGCATGTTTGCAGCAGCATATGTATTTTTACCCAATTTTTTAGCTTCAGCTATTGCCGCGTCATAACCATTTTGAGCAGCAAAAATACATAAATTAGTTTCTAGTGATGCATTGTGGGCAACAAATTGAATATTTGAAGATGCAGCGTTTGATGCTGTAGCAGCTAAAACTAAAGGTAAAACACAAGCGAACTTTTTCATGACAACCTCGATATGAAAATCTGTAGATAGACTTATAAAAACCGGCGGCATTATACGAATGAAAACCATGATGTAAAGCTAGAAGCGTTCAAAAAACACACAACACAAAGTGTATTTTCGTATTTTTTTGTTTACGACCTATAACCCGAATTAAATACATAAATAACACTATCAATCAGTTACCAAGCCAAGCATTTATTAATATTCAAAATAAAAATCAGATTTTAAAAGTTATACAGCAAAGCAAAATTATTGTGATTAAGGCTCAAAGCGCTAAAAAACTGAATTTAAATCAAATATCGGTTATTAGGCTATTGATTAACCAAATAGTAATGTTAATGTTTAGTAAACAATCGGTTTAACAAGTGAAAATTTTTTTCAGCTTTTATTTATCGATATTTACATGAGAAATCACAGCCGTTAAATGAAGTACCTTCTAATATTAATCGTTTTCCTTTTCAGCATTAATGCCATACAGGCAAAAAGCCTAGAAGTGATTGCCAGTCACTTTCCTTTTATTGCTGAACAAACTGAAAATGGTGAATTTGCAGGACTAGGCATAGAGTTAATCAACAAAATTGCCAACCAACTTAACATTGAACTTGAGATAAAAATTTACCCGCTCGCTCGGGCATTAAAAATGATGGAAAGTGGTCAAGCAGATATGTTCATTGGCCCTTATAAATCAGCGGATCGTGAAAAGTACATGCTGTACAGTCAAGATCCGTTTTATCAAGACACAATAGTATTCTACAAAAAGTTAGGTGCTAACGTTGTTTGGCAAGGACAAGCTTCACAATTAACCGGTAAACGCATTGGTGTGATCCGCGGCTGGAGCTATGGCCCGTTGCTTAACAATAATACGCAGTTAGATATCACTAAAGCCCACAATGTTGAAGCCTGCTTTAAAATGTTAATTAAAGATAGAATCGACTTGTGTGCAACTCACCCTAGAGCTGCTTTTAACACGATTAAACAACTTGCAATAAAAGATAAAGTTGCGCCATTAGAGCCTCCGATTATCGTTAACTTAGGCTATTTTGCTTTTGCCATAGGTAAACAATCAGCAGAGTTTAAAAATACTTTTAATCAAGTCTTACATAAGCTTATCGTAAACGGTGAATTGCAAGCGTTAAATAATAAGTACCAATTGGATGGCATTGATTACCAAGCGATAGCTCATAAGTAAACTTATCTAGTAATCTTATCTGGCAATCGATGAGCACATACTGTTATTCGAAACAGGTTTGAATCGATGCTTTTAAATTGATGCCTTTTATATTGATACAATGCGCTTAGCAAAACGCCCGACAATTAGTCAGGCGTTTTAGTCATTAGTCTTTAGTCTTTAGTCTTTAGTCTTTAGTCTTTATAAATTTATCTTTAATAATATCGCTAACTCGCGTCTCGACAAGCTTGCGATATTTTCTGCCAGTCTTGAGCATTTACCCACTCTGGTTTTACCATCCAAGTGCCGCCTACGGCAAAGCAGTTAGCCAATGCTAAGTATTCTGTTTTATTTTCTTGGTTAATGCCGCCTGTTGGGCAAAAGCAAACATTTGGAAAAACTGATGCAACTGCTTTAATAAATTGGTGACCACCGGATAAGCTAGCTGGAAATAACTTTAATTCACTAAAACCATGTTCAATGGCTAATAAAATATCGCCAGTATTAGAGACACCTGGAAGTACAGGCACATTCACCTGAGAAAGTTCAGCAATTAATTTTGCTGAAATAGCGGGTGTCACAATAAAATCAGCACCAGCTTCCAGTACTCGATCTAATATTGCTTTACTGGTCACTGTACCCGCTCCAACTTTCATTTCTGGGAAAGCTTGCTTGATTGCAACTAACGCATCAAGTGAAGCGTCTGTGCGCAGCACTACTTCGACTAATTCAATGCCGCCGTCTTTCATCGCTTTGGCAATAGCGATGCCATCATCAACCGAATCAGCTTGAATAATTGGCAACAAACGTTGTTGCCCCATAAGTTGTTTAAACGAGTTCATTTACAGGTTTCCACTGAAAAATATTAATAATTAAAAGGTTGTATGGTTTGATATAAACCGGCTGCGTCCAACTGTTGCTGCAAGTTTTTTAATGTTTCACTTGGCTGCCATTGGCCGTCAAACACCCAAGATGCTAACGATGACTGCTCGCTAGCTAACGCATCATTAAGCCTAAAATTATCATTAAGCCAAGTTAGGTTATTTGGAAATTCATTACCTTGGAAAAAGTAACGGCTGCCATATAAGTTTGCCCGTTCGCGTTCTGGCGTTTGTGGGTAACGTTTACGAAAGATCGGTTTATCAGCCATGCGCTCACTAAAACGAGAATTGAGTAAATAGAATTGAGCATCATAGTGATGTCTACCTAACCAAAAGCCGTCGATGCCATCAAAACTACTGCGATTTACCACAAATTTATAATCGGCATTTAGTTCGCCGTCATGCCACAGCGTTGCCGATTGCTTTTTATTAAAAAAAATTGAGTCTTCAATAAGCGCACTACCGCGCGGACAAACCATATCGACATAACCTTCAACGTAGCAATGTGAATGATAATAACGACCATGTTTATTCCATAAACTTAAGGTATCTGCACCATCGGCAATAAGTTTGCAATTGTGGGTAATAATGCGATCACTTTGCTCAAAACCTCGTACCGCAAACTGATGTTCATCGGTATTATGGTTTCGCCCATAATCATTGATTACGGTTAAATTGATCAGGCTGATATCTCGCGCATTAATATTAACCACAGCTGCGCCCCAATCGTTAGGATGACTTCCTCGCCAAGTGCTGCGTAAAATACTGCTGCGCACTATGGTATTTTCCGCCGACTGTCCAACAATGGCTAAATTGTTACGGGTAATAAATAACTTTTCTGGGTAGGTCCCCGCCTCAACCAAAATAATCGCTTGATTGAAGCGACTACTAGCATCTATTGCCGCTTGTATCGTTTGATAACGTTGATTTTTACCGACTTTTAAAATGGCGGAGTTTAATTGCTCAGCACTAGCCTGTTGAATTGGCAAAAACAGTGGTATTAACACTAAAAAAGCGGCGGTAATAGGTTTTATCATTCTTATCATAACGATTACTCAATCAGCTCAAGATTTATCGGCACTATCGCGCCTTGCTGTTGAATGACTTGACCAGCAAGCTGATTGCCCCAACGACCACATATTTCAGGCGATAGCTGTTTTAACCAGCCAGCTAAAAATCCGGCATTAAATGAGTCACCAGCAGCCGTGGTATCTTTAATCTCATTAACTTTAGAAGTGGTGATATGCTGATTAATCTCGCCAGCAATATAAAAACAGCCATTAGCACCATCTTTAATCACTAACTCTGGTGGGGTAAATTCACTTAGGCGCATTGCGCAATCAGCTACGGATTGATCTCCCCAAACCGCTTGTTCATCGTCAAAAGTCAACAAGAGTAAATCAGCTAGTTGATACATTTCACGATAACAACTTTTAGTCTGCTCAACTGACTGCCACAAACGAGGACGGTAATTGCTATCAAAAACAATTTTAACTCCTTGCGCCTTGAGCTTTTTAAGAGCGTTAATTAATAAAGTTTTATCTTCATCCGGTAGTATCGCGATGCTAATACCAGATAAATAACAGGCTTGATAGTGACCAATGGCTGACAATACTTGCTCAATACCCGAGTGCTGCATTAAATATTTGGCAGCAGAATCATTACGCCAATAATGAAAATCACGCTCGCCATGCTCGTCAGTTTGAATTAAGTACAAACCAACGTTTTTATTTGGGTTGGTCAGCACAAATTGGGTGTCAAGGTTATAGTCTTGCCATTTATCAATTATGGCCTGACTTAACGAGTCTTCGCCCATTACCGTAATGTAACTGACTTGCGCCGGAGAGTTTTTCTGTGCAGCAACTTGTTCGCCGCTTTCCTGTTCGCCGCTACATTTGGCGCTAAGCAATTGACGAAGGTAAATCGCGGTATTGATGGAATCACCACCAAAACTTTGGCGCATAATAGCAAACGGTTGTCCCGAAATTTCTACCATGCACTCGCCAATAATCGCAATGCCCTGCTCTGCCATTAAAGGGTTACTCCTTTTTTCCAAATGGCGACTTCTCGAATAGCATTGAGTTCATTTTTCACTTGCTGACCACTACAAGCTGCCGCTAACAGTTGAATGAACTCATTCAGCAAATCATCCATGCTGGTATCGTCAATTAGCTTGCCTGCATCAAAGTCAATCCAGTGCTTTTTCTTATTGGCGAGCTCTGAATTGGTAGCAATTTTTAAGGTAGGAACAAAACCACCGTATGGCGTACCGCGACCAGTAGTAAATAACACCATATGACAACCACAAGCAGCAAGCGCACTGGTGGCAATGGCATCATTACCCGGCGCATTGAGTAAATGTAAACCTGACTCGCTGATTATTTCGCCGTAGTTAAGTACTGCTTGAACCTGACTGCGCCCTGCTTTTTGCGTGCAACCTAATGACTTATCTTCAAGGGTAGTAATACCACCACGCTTATTACCCGGCGACGGGTTTTCATAAATTGGCTGATTATGATCTTTGTAATAGCGTTTAAAGCCATTGACCATATCAACTAAATTATGGAATGTGTTTTCGTCTTTACAGCGCGCCATTAATAAGGTTTCAGCACCGAACATTTCCGGCACTTCAGTCAGCACAGTAGTGCCACCTCGGGCAATTAAGTAATCGGAAAATTCACCCAATAGTGGATTAGCAGTAATGCCGGATAAGCCATCGCTACCGCCACACTCAAGGCCGAAGCGAATTTCAGACAATCTGCCTGGTACGCGTTTATCTTGACGCATGACATGGTAAAGCTGCTCTAGCATTTCAACACCAGCTTCAACTTCATCTTCCACTTGTTGAGTAATAAGGTATTTAATGCGATCAGGGCTAACATCTTGCACGCCGTCCATAAAGACACTGACTTGGTTATTTTCACAGCCAAGACCAACCACAAGCACACCACCAGCATTAGGGTGTTTCGCCATATTTTGCAGTAATACCCGCGTTGTTTCTAAGTCGTCACCAAGTTGTGAACAACCAAATTGGTGCGGGAAAACATGGACACCATCAATCTCAAGCTCAGGATTTGCCATTAAAAACTCTTTAACCATATGTGCTGCCATGCCGTTAACACAGCCTACGGTTGGGATAACCCAAAGCTCATTTCGAATCGCAACATTGCCATTTTCTCGGCGATAAATTTGTACTTCTGGCGAGTTATCAGTGGTGGCGTTATCTTCAAGTGAAACGGGCTGATAACGATAACTAAGTTCATCGCTTAAGTTGGTTTTTACTTGGTCAGTATGCACCCATTGGCCTTTAACAATAGCTTGAGTTGCATGGCCGATAGGCGCGCCATATTTAATCACATCAATGCCTTCGCTAATATCAGTAAGCGCTACTTTATGACCTTTCTCAACATCTGCTAGCACTGTTAATTCAATGCCATCAATATCAAGAATTTCACCTTTAGCTAATGGTGCCAAAGCAATAGCGACATTATCAGATGCATGTAAACGAATTGCTTTTTTCATTATTGAGCCTCAATTATTTTGGTCAGCACTGGGCGAACACCGTCGCTAATAAAGCCTTGTAACGTTTCGCTAACTTGCTGATGCAAACCATTAATTTGATTTAAATCTTGTTGCCAATGCCAATCAGCAGCCAAGATTTGAGCAACTAAATCGTCTAACGAAATTAGCTGTTGGTCATACTGTTGCCATAATTTTTTATACAAAGCTAACCATTGTTCGTTGTCCGATAACGCAATGTCATCATCACCTCGTTTACCGCGATAAAACAAAATTTGCCCAGCAATGGCGCTTGCCATTAGCGTCGGCACTTTTCCTTGATCTTCTACAAATTGCGTTAATTGCGGCAGAATGCGGGTATGAAATTTGGTCATACTATTAAGGGCAATAGAAATCAGCAAATGATGAATATAAGGGTTTTGAAAACGCTTAATGACATCATTAGCAAAACCTTCTAACTCGTCTTTAGGTAAGTCTAAGGTTGGAATAATTTCATTAAAAATCAATTTCTGCACATATTCGCCGAACAGCGGATCCGCCATTGCTTCACCTACCGCATCGATGCCGGCTAAATATGCCAGCGGCACCATGGCCGTATGCGCACCATTTAAAATAGCGACTTTGCGCTGTTTGTACGGGTAAATATCATCAACGACTAAAATATTAAGATCGCTGCCTTCTAGGTGCAGTACCTCTTTTAACTGAGCAGGCCCTTGAATAACAAACAAATGAAAATATTCGGCAGTCACCATAAAGTTATCTTGATAGCCGAGCTTTTCTTGTAACGCCTGATGCTCATCACGCGGGAAGCCAGTAACTATGCGATCAACAAGTGTCGAGCAAAAATGATTCGCCGATTCCAGCCAATCTACAAAGCCTTGTTCAAGCTGCCATAATTGGCAATACTGCAGGACAATTTCTTTTAACTTCTCACCGTTATAGTCGATTAATTCACACGGAATAATCATTAAACCAGCATCACTGCTACCACTAAAGTGTTGATAACGTTTAAATAGCCACTGAGTTAACTTCGCCGGAAACGCTTTTGCCGGAGCATCATCAAGTTTGTCGCTGTCGATATATTCAATACCCGCTTCGGTGGTGTTAGAAAAAATGACTTCAATCTTTTCATCTTCAGCTAATGCCATAAACTGATTAAATTGACGATAAACGGGGATCTCTTCATTAACGCAGTCAATTATTCGCGTGTGTTCAACGGCATTACCCTGCTCGTCAATGCCACGAATAATGGTGGTGTATAAGCCGTCTTGTTCGTTAAGCAATGGCAAAGTGTCATAATCAATCGGGC
The DNA here is from genome assembly GCF_053470325.1 of Colwellia sp. MEBiC06753. Lineage (NCBI taxonomy): Bacteria > Pseudomonadati > Pseudomonadota > Gammaproteobacteria > Alteromonadales > Colwelliaceae > Colwellia > Colwellia sp. MEBiC06753. Next base: position 10,045 of record NZ_JBQMTM010000012.1, read on the forward strand.
GAATCACTACTACACCAGCATCTAACTGATTATCTTTATTTAAATGATCGATTTGCCAATCAATAAATGCCCGTAAAAAATTTCCTTCACCAAACTGAATTATTTTATTTGGGTAACGTTGCGTTGAAAATTGTTGTCGATTTAATTGTTTCATGGTTTATCCCACTGTGACAAAAACAAAAAATAAGCGCTAGAAGCGTTATTTTCAAAAGCCTTAAATTGGCCTGCCAAATAATTTCACTATTTAAATTACTGCATTTTGCCACCGGTGGCAATTTTTTATTTGACATTTTGCTACCGGTAGCAAAAAATACAAAACCATAAGCGTTTAATAATTTAAATTTTCCTTTTTTAATTCACCGCATTAAGTTAAACCCTGTGAATTAAAGAGATAAATCGAGGTCACTATGAATATTACCGGTAGCATTAATAACACGATGGAATTATTTGATCTGTCCGGCAAAGTAGCCTTGGTAACGGGTGCCAGCCGTGGATTAGGTCAAAAAATAGCGCAAGGTTTAGCTAGCGCAGGTGCTGCAGTGATTTGCAGCAGTAGCCGAGCAAATGTTTGTGATCAAACCATTGAATTAATCACGACTGCTGGTGGTAAAGCCGAGCAAATAGCAGCAGACTTAAGTGAGCAATCATCGGTTATTGCCCTAGCCGAACAGGCACTAGCAGCACATAGCTGTATTGATATTTTAGTCAACGTTGGTGGCACCATTTTTAGAAGTCCTGCCGTTGATTACCCTTATGATCAATGGCAAAAAGTGATTCAAGTCAACCTTGACGCTAGCTTTTTATTAGCACAAAAATTAGCTCCGGCGATGTTTGAAAAAGGTCGTGGCAAAATTATCAATATCGCCTCTATGCTGTCATATACCGGTGGTATTACCGTTCCGGCCTATACAGCTAGTAAACACGCAGTAGCCGGCTTAACCAAAGCACTTGCTAACGAATGGGGCGCAAAAAATTTGCAAGTCAATGCCATTGCCCCTGGCTATTTCCGTACTGACAATACGCAAGCTTTACAAGATGATCCGGTGCGTAATAAAGAAATTGAAAGTCGTATTCCTGCTGCCCGTTGGGGAAATCCAGAAGACTTAGTAGGCGCTGCAATATTTTTATCATCAACTGCCAGTGATTATGTTAATGGTCACATCTTAGCTGTTGATGGCGGCTGGTTAGCAAGATAGTGGCTAATAAATAAAGGATATGACGATGACTGAAACCGTATTTGAAAACCGTTACGCCATAGGCCCAAATGAAGTTAAAGGCATGGATACTGATCAGCTGCGCCAAGCATTTCTGGCCGATAACATCATGCAAACCGATAAAGTCAGCTGGGTTTACACTCATTATGAGCGCTTTATGGTGGGCGGCGCCGTGCCAGTGACGAAAGCGTTACCCCTCGACATCATAGATTCACTTAAAGCTGACTATTTTTTATTTAATCGTGAACTCGGCATTATTAATGTAGGCGGCGATGGCGTCGTTATTGCCGATGGCACCCGATATGAAATGACCTATAAAGATACGCTGTATTTAGGTCGAGGCACTAAAAGTGTTAGTTTCGAAAGTAAGAATTTTAATGCGCCAGCTTATTTCTATTTGAACTCGGCACCAGCACATCATGCCTACCCAAGTAAAAAAATTCCGGTTGCCGATGCTAACGTTCTGCACATGGGCAGCTTAGAAACTGCGAACCATCGCGATATTAATCAAACCTTGATCAATACCGTTGTGCAAACATGTCAATTGCAAATGGGCATTACTTGTTTAAAACCCGGCAGTGTCTGGAATACCATGCCGGCGCATCAACATGATAGACGCAACGAAGTGTACTTTTATTTTGAAGTACCAGAATCACAAGCTGTATGTCATTTTATGGGGGAGCCTAGCCAAACCCGTCATATTTGGGTGCAAGATAAACAAGCAGTGATTTCGCCACCTTGGTCAATTCATTCAGGTTGCGGTACTCAAAATTATAGTTTTATTTGGGGCATGGCTGGTGAAAATTTAGATTATGACGATATGGATAAATACGCAGCTAACGAACTGAAATAATCGCTAAGCAAAAATAAAATTTAGCAACAACAATAACTAAAGCTAAAAACTATAAAATAACAACAGGTAAGTATTATGATTGCCCTGCGCTTAATTTTAATCGCATTACTGCTAACGCTATCTGCATGTAGCGAAGATAATAATAAAACCAGATTGACGCTGGCTCATACCCTAGATACTCGCCATGTTGTCCATATCGCGATGGAGCATATGGCTGAGCGCTTGGCCTTTTATTCCAATAACACTATGGAGCTAGTGATCTATCCTGGTGGTCAATTAGGCTCAGAGCGAGAGCTCGTCGAATTATTGCAAATCGGCAGTTTAGCAATGACCAAAGTTTCCGCCAGTTCATTAGAAGGCTTTGTTCCAGAAATTAAAGTGTTTAGTCTGCCCTACTTAATTCGCGATCGTGAACATTTTTGGAAAGTACTTAATAGCAACATTGGTCAATCTTTACTGGGAAAAGCGAAAGTTGCCCGCCTAAAGGGTATGGGCTATTACGACGCGGGTAGCCGTAGTTTTTATACCGTCAACGGTCCTATTCGAATTCCTGATGATTTGACCGGTAAAAAAATTCGCGTACTGAATAGCCCAACATCGGTAGCAACGGTGAATGCCCTTGGCGGCGCTGCAACACCAATTGCTTGGGGCGAATTATACGCTGCACTGCAACAAGGTGTGGTTGACGGCGCAGAAAATAACCCACCCAGTTATTATTTATCACGCCACTATGAAATTGCCCGCTATTACAGTTTAGATGAACACACCTTTGTCCCTGACATTATTTTAGCCAGCTTGCCGGTGTGGGAATCATTAACTCAGCAACAGCAGCAATGGCTTTCACAAGCAATGGCAGATTCAGTAGAGTTCCAAAAATCGCTGTGGCAAAAAGCCTCAGATGATGCGCTAGCCAAAGTGCAAGCAGAGGGCGTTGAAGTGATTTATCCAGATAAAGCGGCATTTCAACAAAAAGTACAAGCATTTCATGCCTCATTTGCTAATACGCCAGTAGGCGAGCAAATAACTAAAATAAAACAAATGTAGGTTTATCTTATGATGTCGTATCTCAATCACTTCTTAGAAAAACTGTTGATGGTGCTAATGACCACCATCGTTGTCGCAGTAAGCTGGCAGGTATTTTCACGTTTTGTATTGGCTGCTCCTAGCTCTGTTACCGAAGAGTTAGCGCGATTTTTACTGATTTGGATTGGCGTGCTCGGTGCCGCATATGCTTATCGCACTAAAGCACATTTAGGCTTAGATTTAGTGGTCAGTAAAATGGCTGCGGCTCCTAAACGCCTGACCTTAATTATCATTGAGCTGACGGTAATTTTGTTTTCGTTAAGTATTATGACTTATGGCGGTATTTCACTGGTTAGCCTTACGCTTGAGCTTAAACAAATATCACCGGCGTTAGGCTGGCAAATGGGTTTGGTCTATAGCGTGATCCCGCTTTCTGGGGTGCTAATTACTTTGTATGCCTTAGAAAACCTAATAACAATTGCTCGTCAGCCACTTAAAAACTTCGAACAGCAAGCGACCAACGAGGGAGAGCTGTAATGGATATTACCGCAGTAATTTTACTGGTCGTTTTTTTCATCCTACTGTTTATAAATGTACCAATTTCTATTTGTATTGCCTTAGCCACGTTATTTTCGATGTTAGTGCATGTCGATTTTACGCCGGCATCAACCACCATCGCTCAACAAATTGCTGGCGGCATCGACAGCTTTGCTTTGCTCGCTATTCCATTTTTTATTCTTTCTGGCCTGATCATGGGGCAAGGTGGCATTGCTAAACGCTTAATTGAATGTGCAATGGCACTAATTGGCGCCCTGCCCGGTGGTTTAGCTTTGGTCAATGTCATGTCTTGCATGCTGTTTGGCGCGATTTCCGGCTCTGCTGTTGCAGCAACCTCTGCCATTGGTAGTTTTATGGTGCCGGAAATGAAAAAACACGGCTACGATGAGAACTTCTCTGCCGCTGTTACCGCGTCAGCTGCCACTACAGGCATGTTAATTCCACCCTCTAATATTTTAATTATTTACGCCATTGCCAGTGGTGGTGTGTCAATCGCGGCCCTATTTATTGCCGGCTACCTGCCTGGTATTTTAGTTGGCTTAGCGTTAATGGCGGTGTGTATGGTTTATGCCGTTAAGAATAATTACCCAGTTGCGGCAAGACTGCCATTAGCCATCGCGATTAAAAAGGTCGTTGGTGCGCTACCCAGTTTATTGCTGATTTTTATTGTGATAGGCGGCATTATCGGCGGCATATTTACCGCAACTGAAGCAGGCGCTATTGCCGTGCTTTATGCACTGGCACTGGCGGTTGGCGTTTACCGCGAAATAAAAGTGAAGGATTTACCGCAAATACTATTAAAAGCGAGTGAAACAACAGCCATTGTTATGCTGATCATTGGCGCATCTTCGGCCATGTCTTGGCTACTATCTTATGCCCATATTCCGCAAACCATTAGCGATCTATTTTTAACGCTAAGTGATAATCCAATCATTATTTTATTGTTAATTAACCTTATTTTGATCGCTGTCGGGGCATTTATTGATATGACTCCTGCGGTGCTGATCTTTACGCCAATATTTTTACCTGTGGCAACAGAATTAGGTATGTCACCTATTCAGTTCGGTATTATGATGGTGCTTAACTTATCCATTGGCTTAGTTTCACCACCCGTTGGCAGTGTGTTATTTGTAAGTTGTGCGGTAGCAAAAACATCTATCCATAAAATTATTAAGCCTATGGTGCCATTATATTTGGTGATGTTCTTAGTGTTGATGTTGGTCACTTATGTTCCCGCCATCAGTGAGGCGTTACCTAGATGGTTTGAACTTATGTAGTCTAGTGCTAGAATTCGCTCGTTAAAATCCTGTTAATAAGAAACCGAGAAGGTAGCTATGGAACCCAAATTAAAATCAACCATTAATGATGTTGCTCGTATTGCCGGCGTATCTAAGCGCACGGTATCACGGGTATTAAATGGCTCTGGAGCTGTGGGTGAAGCGACGCGAGATAAAATTAATGCGGTTATTCAAGAGCTTAACTATCAGCCTGATAAACAAGCTCGCGGTCTAGCATCAAAGCGCTCTTACCTACTCGGTTTAATTTATGACAATCCGGATGCACTTTATATTGATCAAGTGCAACGTGGTGCCCTCGATATATGTACTAGCCTAGGGTTTGAGCTAGTCGTTCACCCTTGCCAGTGGAATAAAAATGATTTTATAGCTGACTGCTTAACGTTTATCAGCCGTTCACAAGTAGATGGCGTGCTAATTTTGCCGCCAGTATCAGAAAGCAAAGAGCTGGCTAAGGCACTGCGAGATAAAAACTTTCCTTATGTTCGCATAGCGTCGGCAGACCTTGATGATCCTAGCAATATCGTTATCTCAAACGATAGAAAAGCGATGGAAGAAATTGCAGAGCTCTTATGTCAATTAGGTCATCAAGATATTGCGATAATTTCTGGCCCACAGCAGTTTTGTTCATCGCGCGAACGTTTACAGGGTTTGCTTACCAGCCTTAACCAGCGCGGCGTAACAATTAGCGAACAACGAATTATTGAAGGTAAAAACAGTTACGACAGTGGCATTGATTGTGCAAAACAACTGTTAAGCACCACGCCATTACCCACCGCTATTTTTGCGAATAACGATGAAATGGCGGCAGGCGTCATTCGAGTTGCCAGTGATCTAGGCATAAAAATACCTGACGAAGTTTCTTTAGTTGGCTTTGATGACAATATTTTCGCCTCACGAATTATTCCGTCACTAACCACGATAAAACGACCGGTAGAAGAAATTGCCGCACTAGCCACCACGAAACTAATTGAATCATTTAACTCAGAGCACAAGCCACAAGAATTAGCGCGCGAAGTCACCCCATATTTGGTGGTACGCGAGTCAACTACGGCGGTAAAACCCAGCTAACAAGCCACTAAAACTCATAAAGTAACGGGCTAGGATTGACTCAACACAGTTTTGCTTTGGCGTGTGTAAATTGTTTAAAAATATAACAACGCAAATAACAACGTTAAAAAAGCACATAAAAAGAAGGACTGTATCAGATGTTAACCCGCTTTCCATTGCTAGCGCTTGGCGCTTTGCTATTCACTATTTTTGTTACGACCAAAGTTCATGCCCAGCAGACGTTATTTATGGCGGGTGATTCAACTATGGCGATTAAAGATCCCAAAGATTACCCAGAAACCGGCTGGGGCGTGCCTTTTGCCACGTTCTTTTCAGATAAGCTCAATGTGGTCAATCTAGCTAAAAATGGCCGCAGTACCAAAACGTTTATTAGTGAAGGTTTATGGAAACAAGTGTTAGATAACGCTAAACAAGGCGATTTCGTGATTATCCAATTTGGCCATAATGATGAGTCAGCGCAAAAAAAGGATCGTTACACCACGCCAGAGCAATATCAGGCTAATTTAAGTCAAATGATCAAACAAGCGCAGCAATTAGGCGCTAGTGTTATTTTAATGTCGCCAGTAACCCGCCGCTATTTTGATGAACAAGGCCAAATTAAACAAACCCACGTCTATTCGCCATTAGCAAGAAAAGTGGCTAAGCGAACTCAAGTCACATTTTTTGATATGGATGAAATCAGCCGCGCTTATTTTCAAGCACAGGGTGATAATTTATCACAACTACGCTTTATGCATATCAAGCCAGATACTCATCCAAACTACCCTTATGGCGTGCGCGATAATACCCACTTTAATCAGCTAGGTGCACGAGAAGTGGCGCAGCTGGTACTCAATGAATTAAAAGCAATTAACCACCCTATTTTACAATTTATTCGCACGCCTGATCCTAAACACCTAAAACTTAGCTACTAGCACAGCAACTACAAGGACATATAGCCAAATGAACACTAGTTTGAATAAATTCATGAAGCTTTTTATCACTGCGCTAGCGCTAAGTACAATCTGCCTCAATGTACTAGCAAATCCACTAATGCTAGGTAAAGGCTTGCGCACCGCCGATCCATCAGCCCATGTCTGGCCCGATGGCAAACTATACCTATACACCAGCCATGACCAAGAATGTCAGCGTGATTTTCATATGCAAGACTGGATGGCATTTTCCTCAAGTGATTTAACAAACTGGACCAATCATGGGGTAATTTTTAGTTTAAATAATTTAAGCTGGGCAGATAATTATGCTTGGGCGCCAGATGCTGCCTATAAAAATGGCAAATATTACCTAGTATTTCCGGCTGGTACCGGTGTCAAAGATAGAGTAAATCCTGAGAAATCGACTAAATGGATGGGCATTGGCATTGCCGAAAGTGACTCACCAAATGGCCCCTTTAAAGATATGATTGATAAGCCGTTATGGACAACGCCATATGCCAATGATCCTAGCATGTTTATCGATGATAACGATCAGGCTTATTTGTATTTTCATGGCAAGGGGCATGATTATTATGTGGCAAAGATGGCCGATGATATGCGCGCAATTGACGGCGATTTTATCAAAATGGACATGGGCGGTTATGAGCCCAAAATGGAAGGCCCTTGGGTATTTAAACGCGGCAAGTACTACTATTTCACCATGCCAGAAAATAACCGAATATTAACTTATTATATGGCAACCTCGCCAACTGGCCCTTGGCAATATAAAGGTGTGATTATGGAACAAGAACACCAAAGCAATAATCACCACTCTATCGTTAAATACCAAGGACAATGGTTTATATTTTATCATCGTTGGATAAAAGCAGAAGATTCAACTTGCGATAAACGCCAGCGCCACGTTGCCGCTGAATACCTGTACTTTAATGACGATGGTACTATTAAGCCTGTATCGCGAACAAAAAGTGGTATCAGCAACACCGCTCAAAGCCCACATAAAAGCAATCTAAAAAGCGACCTGTCAGAATAAGTGACTGGGCTGGCAATAAGTAAAGGGGCTAGCAATTGATAAGCTACATGTGCAATGCATGTGGCTTTTTCCCTTTAAAAATCGTCAGCAATTGCTCAATAAAACCGAACAATTCTATTCGCAATATTTATCGAAATACCTTATGATACCGCCATTGCCACCGGTAGCAATTATTTTGCTACCGATGATTAACAAATGATTAAACAGGAGCCAAAATGAAAATTGCCTTAATGAATGAATTTAGCCAAGCGGCAAAAAACCCAATTGTTTTAGCGCAATTACAAGCGGTTGCCGACGAACAAAATCATCAAGTGTTTAACGTTGGTATGGATGGTGATAATGACCATCGTTTAACCTATATCCACTTAGGTATAATTGCCAGCTTGCTGCTTAATTCAAAAGCGGTAGATTTCGTGGTAACGGGTTGTGGCACCGGACAAGGCGCGTTAATGGCGTCAAATGCTTTTCCTGGCGTTGTCTGTGGTTATTGTATTGACCCGTCAGATGCTTACCTTTTTGCCCAAATTAATAACGGCAATGCGCTAGCCCTACCTTATGCCAAAGGTTTTGGTTGGGGCGCTGAGCTAAATATTCGTTATATTTTTGAAAAAGCCTTTACTGGCGTTAAAGGCCAAGGTTACCCACCTGAGCGCAAAGACTCACAAGTGACCAATGCTGGTATTTTAAACCAGTTAAAAGCCGATATTGCGAAAGATTATTTATCAGCCCTAGAAAGTATTGATAGCGAGCTTATTCAACAAGCGGTAGGTGGTGCCCGTTTTCAAGAATGTTTCTTTGCTCATTGCCAAGCACCTGAACTAGCTGAATTTGTAAAACGCTTTATTTAATAACCGGTGAATTAGTAGCGAATAAACAAAAAAGCTCCTAAATAGGAGCTTTTTGCTTTCTGTTATATTTGGCTTGTTAAATCACCCAGTTAAATCAATTAGATAACTGCGCCATGGCAATGCCCGCTAGAATAAATGGCCCAGTGCCTTTGGCATCATTTTGCCACACCGGCTCTCTCATATAATAGTTGTAACTACCATCACGGCCAAAGCCAAGCCCAGCAACATAGCATTGATTCGTCATGCTAATTTCACCATTATCATGAACGAGCACAAATTCATTAATTAATCCTTGATAACCATTGTTAGCCACCTCAAGATAGTCGTTACTAATATAGCCATTGCTAATCGCTTTGGCGTAAAAATAAACAAACATCGCCGTAGCCGAAGATTCGCGATAATTGCCAATAGCGTTTGGTTTATCCAATATTTGCCACCAAGTACCGGTGCTATCTTGAGTATTTGCCAGTGCTACGGCAAGTTCGGCGGTAATATCAAGCAAAGGTTGTCTAAGTGTGGTTTCAGACGCTGGAATAATCTCTAGTACATCAACCACAGCCATCGCTAACCAACCTAAACCACGCCCCCAAAACTCCGCAGATAACCCTGTTTGCTTATCCGCCCAAGCTTGTTGTTTTGCTTCGTCCCAACCATGATAGTAAAGGCCAGTTTTAGCATCTCGTAAGTATTTGCGCGTCAGCACAAATTCATTAACTACTTCTTCAAGGCTATGTTTTTGCGTATCGCCCTGTTCAAACATCAAGGCATATTCGGCTAAAAATGGCATGCCCATATAAACACCGTCTAGCCAAAGTTGGTGATCATATTTTTTCTTATGCCAAAACGCCCCTTCTTTGGTTTTAGGGTGATGGACAAGTTGTTCACGCAATATTGCCGCGGCTTTTTGATATTTTTCCTCGCCCGTTTGTTTATAAAGGGCAAGCACTGCGCGTCCTGGAGCCACTGCATCAATATTAAAGTTTGACTGTTTATAACGCTTTATTGTGCCATCGTCATTAATAAAACTGCCGGTAATTTGAGTTAACGCTTGGCTGTACTTATCGTCTGCTAAAGCGCTTGCTAACTCATTTAACGCATACGGATATAAACCAACAATATCGTACTCAAATTTAGGTAAGCGTTTGCGATGAACATCCCAGCCATCATAATGATAAGTAAAACCTTTACGTGCTAATTCACTATCAGCCAGTTGTTTGCTCCAAGATAATGGTAGTGTGGATTTTTGCGCAATCGCTTGTTCGGTAACACTGGTCGTTACTCTGCTACGTGGCGCTATCGTCAACATTTCTGCGGTTTGTTCCAGATATTGAGTAAAAGCAGCTTTAGTCGCAATACCGCTTTCTGGTTGCCAAAGCGCAGCAAAATAGTAGTGCACTTGCTGAGCTTGTGAGTTATCAATGCTTGGATTGCCGTAAGGCTTCAACACCGCAATGTAGTTATGCTCATCTTCAGTAATTTCTTTCACTGCAGATTTCTGAAAAAATACCGCCATACCCAGCTTACTGCCATCAAGTGACTGATCGCCCCAACTGGCTATATAGCTATAGGCACGACCATTAGTATCTAAGTTGCCAGTAATGAGCTCAGTACCCTTATGTTTGACCACACCAGCAGCCATGGTCTCAATTGGCTGAGTTAAATTGACATTTACATCCACTAAATGGCTACCAGCGCGCATAGCAAACGTCGCCGACATATCTTGAGTGCCAACACTTGATTGCCAGTTTTGATAATCAATGCGAAAACTTGATTGCAACGCGCCATTTTCAATAATGGTTGCGGTGTGTTGCCCTACTTTCGTTATTAGCTCTAGCGCATCGTTGTGCCACAGGCCAAAGCCACCAGCGCCTAATGAACTGCCAACTTTAAGAATATCCATGCCCCAGTCTTGTAAATGATGGTAAGACTCATAACCGTCTAACCCCACTTGTTGCAGAACAGGCTCAGGGACGAGTTTGCCAAAAATATCAAAACCATTGCGATGATCTAAATAAATGCGATAACCGACTTTATCTGATTCTATGCCCGGCCCTTCGTAACGGATCCAATTTGAGTGGTCGGTATATTGTGGCTCAGGCGTGACTTGTTCGACATTAACAAATTCACCGCCAACATATTCTTGAAACTCAGTATCAGGATATTTGCTATGGGCTTGCCACTGACCGCCTTGTTTAATTGACAATTCAGCTTGGGTACGTTTATTTGCCTGCGCTAAAGGCTGACCTTTGCTAATAGCTAACGCTAGCGTTTGGCCAGCTAATAGCGGGGTCATCACCAATAAGCCATCTGCGCTTCCGTCAAAATCGCTGTCAATGCTTTCACTGGCAAGCGCTTTACCGTCAGCGTTTACCATTAATTGATGCGCTTGGCCTGTCGGTAGACCTAAATCATAGTAGCTAATGTAATATGATTGCTCTGGTCGGTCGAATTGAGAGGGGTTTTGCAATGCAATATTTGCCACCAACTCAGGGGCAGTTGCCTGAGTAGGTGTTTGCGTAGATGAGTTAACTGCCGAGGTTACAGACACAGACTGTTGCTGCTCACACCCCATTAAGCTAACCAGTGCAGCAATGGGTAATAGTGGCCATATTCTTGTTTTCATTATCAGCTCCTAAACCTGCGCTTAACTAAATTTATAGGCTTTTTTAACTAAGCCATAGGTCAGTTGATAAGCAATTTGATGAGCATCGCTCAACGAGATTTGATGATTTGTCACCAACTCTGCCAGATAGCGACAATCAACCCGACGGGCAACATCATGACGCGCCGGTATTGATAAAAACGCCCGCGTATCATCATTAAAACCAACGGTGTTATAAAAGCCTGCGGTTTCAGTTACTTGCTGGCGAAAACGTAGCATGCCTGCCGGGCTGTCATGGAACCACCACGCTGGGCCTAATTTTAAGCTAGGGTAATGCCCTGCCAGCGGTGCTAATTCACGGCTATAGCTAGTTTCATCTAAGGTAAATAAAATAATATTTAATCGCGGATCATTGCCATATTTGCCTAAAAGTGATTTAAGCGCGTTCACATATTCGGTTGGGCTGGGAATATCGGCACCTTTATCACAACCATATACATCAAATAACTGCTGATTATGATTTCGATGCGCGCCCGGATGAATTTGCATCACTAAACCATCATCAATACTCATACCAGCAAGTTCAGTCAGCATTTGCCCACGGAATAACTCCTGCTCTTGCTCTGAAGCTTTGCCGGTAATGCATTTTTGATAAAGCGCTTCACATTCGGCTTTTGATAAATCTGCAGTAAACGCCGTTGGGTGACCATGATCGGTGGCAGTTATGCGGCCAACATCAATAAAGTATTCACGACGATTGCGAATAGCATTTAAATAACCTTGCCAAGTGCCAGTATTTTCACCCGTAAGCTCGGCTAACTGTTCAATGTTTTGCTGAAAATCTTCACGGCTGGCATCAACAATATCGTCCGGTCTAAAGTTACTGGCAACACGCGATGCCATTTCAGTATTGGCGGTGTTGCGATGATGCGTTAACGCATCAAGTGCCCCTTCAGTAGTGGCAATTTTCTCGATATTAAATCTATCCATTAACGCGCGTGGTTTAAACTCAGGCGTCGCTAACTGACGATTAATTTCTCGGTAATAATCCATGGCATTTTCAGCGCACAGCTTGTCGGTAAAGCCAAAGACATTAGCAAAGGTTGAGTCCAACCAATAGCCCGATGGCGTGCCAGCAAATAGATAATAATTTTCGGCAAAAATTTTCCAGATGCCTTCTGGGTCAACCGCACGCGAACTGGCTAAATCGCCTTTTAAGCCATGTTGTGGAATACCTAAATCTTCTAGCTTAATGCCTTGGCTATACAGCATGCGAAATACGTAATGATCCGGCTTAATAAGTAAGTCTGCGGCATTTTCAAAATTCTGGTTTAAATCAAACCATTTTGGATCGGTATGACCATGTGGACTGACAATTGGCAGATCTTTAATTTCGTTGTACAACTCTCTAGCAACGGCAATGACACTGCTATCGCTAGAAAAAAGTCGGTCTGGGTGCATGTCCAACTTCTGTATTACTTGGCTCATGTGGTTATCCCCTTTGGATAAAATGAATTAAAAATATTGGAAATAGCTTAGCTGGCGCTAATAAGTTGCTTAGCGGTAACGCGCTTGCCAGCAATACTGACTTTTTCCAAGGTAAAATTATTAATATTGCGAACAATCGACGCTTTTTTCGCAGGGTTGATAAAATGGCAATCGATGAGTTTCAAGTCATTTATCGGTTGGCGTTCAAAGCCCTGAATATTGAATGGTCTGGTCAGCACCTGTTTGCACACCATGTTTTCAATGACAATATCGCGCACAGTTGGGTCGAACTTACCGGCATCGCCTTCTTCATAATAAAAGTTAATTACCACGGCAGTTTTGACTTTACCGACACTGATATTTCGATAGCGTAAATGTTCAATCAAACCACCGCGCACCGAGTTGGTTTTAATGCGAATAGCGCGATCAAGCTCTGGGCTGTCCATTTGGCAATTTTCAACAAACAGGTTATTAACCCCGCCCGAAATTTCACTGCCGATAACCACACCGCCATGGCCGTCTTTCATCTGACAATTAGCAATCACTAAATTTTGGCAAGGGGTTGCTAAGCGGCGGCCATCAGCATTACGGCCAGATTTAATGGCAATGCAATCATCGCCGGTATCAAAGGTACAATTTTCAATCACTACATGGTCACACGACTCAGGATCGCAACCATCATTATTCGGGCCATGGCTACTAAAGGTAACGCCAGTGACCGTAACGTTTTGACAAAGAACCGGATTAACCAGCCAGAACGGTGAATGGGTAATTGTTACCCCTTCAATTAAAATATTTTTACAGTTGTATGGCTGAATAAACGGCGGACGCAAAAACGCGCCATCAGCATACACGCGCTGTTCAACCGGCACGCCGGCTTCAACATCTTTCATTAATTGCTGGCGCGCAGGCTTTTGATCTTGTTCTGGAATAATTTTCCAATGGGCATCTTTGCGCGGCCCTTTCCACGGCCACCACAACTCATCATTGGCGCCACCATCAAGAATACCCTGGCCGGTAATGGCAATATTTTCCTGACCATAAGCGTAAATTAATGGCGAATAGCCCATTAACTCCATACCTTCCCAACGGGTTAGTACTGCTGGCAAGTAACGCTCTGGCTCGGGGATAAATTTAACTACCGCGCCTAGTTCAAGGTGCAAATTAACATTAGATAATAAATGAATTGGTCCGGTAGGGTACTCACCTGCCGGCACTATAACTTTACCGCCACCAGCGCTATGGCACGCCTTTATTGCCGCTTTAAACGCTTGGCTAAAATCATTGCCATGGGCTTTTTGGTGAAAATCAATGAGGTTAAATGACTGCTTTAAAAACACAGGAACAACCGTATTTCGGCGAATGCTGTCTGCTTGCAGCCAATCATCTGCAGTTGGCGATGCCATTGGCGCAGCAAGCACATTAAATGATGTCAGCATTGACCCGGGTAAACTTGACACTGTTGCTGTGGCCAAAAGACCTTTTAAAACACTTCTTCTATCGAAACTCATGAATCGCCTTATTTATATTAATCGTTTTATTAATCGTTGTTATTAATCGTTTTATTAGCGAATAAATGCACATTTAACCGCGGAATAACTGCTAAGCTTAACCACATTCTAACTGGTAAAAACAATCATTGCCACCGGTGGCAATGAGATTTATCATCAAGTCATGATATTTGTCAACTTTTGTCAAACAATGAAGGTATCTGTAATGAAGCTATCTGATTTTGAGCCAAGTAATTATTGCCATGTTATCTGCCAAATTAACAACTAACGACAAAGCAATGGACGAAGCAATGGTCAAAGTAACGAACAAAGCAATGGGCGAAGCAGTGGACAAAGCAAAGCGGTTAATCAAACAAACAACTGCCTTGTGCAAAGTGCTGGCGGCATTGCTACTTTTAACGACAACATTTGCCCATGCTGATAAGCCATCACTGGCATTTGACGGTGCTTTAGGTTTTGGTAAATACACCCAAGGCGGCACAGGTGGCGCGCGTTATACCGTTACTCGGTTAGACGATGACAACAAGCCCGGCAGCTTGCGCTACGGCATCAAGCAAAAACACCCTCGAATGATTGATTTTGCTGTATCAGGCATTATCAAACTGTCTAAGCCGCTTAATATCGATAATGGTTACCTGACCGTAAACGGACAAAGCTCGCCAAACGGCATTGTTATCGCGGGTGCGCCAGTAAAAGTTCACGCTAATCAAGTAATTATTCGCTATTTACGGTTTCGTTTGGGCACTTTTGGTTATGATGAAGACGCACTCACCGTGCGCTACAGCAAAGATGTCATTATTGATCACTGCTCAATGAGTTGGTCGGTGGATGAAACCGCCAGCATGTATGGCAATGAAAACTTTACCCTGCAAAACTCACTGATTGCCAATAGTTTAAATGATTCCATTCACCCCAAAGGTAAACATGGCTATGGCGGTATTTGGGGCGGTAAAAACGCGTCTTTTATCAATAATATTATTGCCAATCATGCCAGTCGCACGCCGCGGATTAATGGACATCGCCTTGGCACGCCCTACCCGCAACAAGATGAATTCATAGAGCTTAACAATAACCTGATTTACAACTGGGGTAGCAATAATGTTTACGGCAGTGAAAATGGTCGCTTTCATTTAATTAATAATTATTATTTGCCGGGGCCCAACAGCAAAGCCAAACGTATTTTAGATTTATGGCATTCCGATAAACTTAGCCAAAATCAAGCCTATATAATCGGCAATGTCTATTTTGGTCAGCCACAGTGGAATAACAATAACCTAGCCGCGGTAGTGGTTCGAGACAGCGACAAAAATAAAAATACTGCGGATAAGTTTGCAACATTATTTGCGAAAGCGCCGCTTATGCAAAGTAGCGAACCACTATGGCAAAGTGCCGAGCAGCTATCTGATTACTTAGCGATACAACAAAATGCTGGCGCGACATTACCGAAAATTGACAGTATTGATGCTAAGGTTTACCAACAAATTCGCCAAGGCAAAACTCAAACAGCCAAGCAAGGCATTATTAACCATGAACTTGAGCAAATAACCAGTTGGGATGATTATGCTAAAGAGTTTACTGATAAGCGTCAGCCCCTACATTGATAAAATAAACCTTCGTTGTCTTTAGTAACAAACACTGCTAACTTACTAAAATTAATCAATAAAGTTAGTGGTGTTTTTCGGTTTTAATTCAAATAAAAATTGGAGTTATCGGGAATTCACACTAATAAGCTGTTATACATCTATCGATAAAGGACAGTATCATTAAATTTTTGTGTGAAATTCTAGAATGGAATTGGGTCGGTATAATACAAAGCACGACAGGTATTGCTACTTTGGTAATCGCATACCTAGCTTTAACTTCATGGAAAAAGCAACATAAATCTCAAAAAATCACGTCGTTACTAGATGAGTTAACCGATTCTATTCATGACTTCATTCAATTGGTTAGTGTACCTTCTCAACACCTCCAATATATACACATTAGCATTGAAAGCTACCAAAATGATCCTGAATTAGACAAAGAGTTAGATTACCCCGAAACAGTGAGGTTTATTCAAAACAAAGGACAAGAATCGGCTAGTCGCATGATGGATTACTTGAGACCATGTGCGTCACCTGTTCATAAGATCAAATCACTCGTTGTAAAAGCCCAAATGTTCAACATAGAAAACTTTCAAGATTGTGTTAATGCATGTGAAATGATCACTTGGCAATACGATCGATTACAAGTGGTATATTCTATTATTAGTTCAAACAATATGAATTGGAAACACCCTAAAGTTATAGAGCATCTGGGGCATTTATCGAATATCACTTACGAAGATATTCAGAAACATTTGAATGACAACCAATTGTTATACTTAAAGTTTGTAAAGGCATCATACAGTAAAGAATACAATTCCTAATAAGTTACTCAAAGGACGGAATAACCTTAATGAATAATCTACAAAAAGTTGCCGGCATTTCCGCTATTGTTGAAGCGTTAATTTACCTTGTTGCCTTTGTCTATTTTGGCGCGTTTTGGGCATATCCCACTGACGGCAGCGCATCTGAAAAAATGACCTATTTAGCAGAAAATCAACTGGCATTTTCAATGATTTATTTGCTGATGTATGCGGTGTTTGGCATTTTGCTGGCGGTTCTTGTTGTTGGCTTATATGAAAAACTAAAATTAACAGACAGTCCACTAGTAAAAGTCGGCACTGTGTTTGGCGTTGTTTGGGTAGTTTTAGTTATTGCCAGTGGCATGCTGGCAAATATTGGCCTTTCACATGCAATCAATTTAATGGAATCGTCTGCCGAGCAAGCTTTTGAACTATGGAAAATAATTTCAGTAATAATCGAAAGTCTTGGCGGCGGCAACGAGCTGGTTGGCGGGCTTTGGGTGCTGTTAATTAGTTTAGCTGCTTTAAAGGCGAAAGAATTCTCGCGCGGCCTGAATTACCTAGGCTTAATAGTCGGCGTTGCTGGTATTGCAACAATATACCCTGATGATACCCTCACCGAAATTTTTGGTGTCACTCAAATTATTTGGTTTATCTGGCTGGGTATCACGTTGTTAAGCCAAAGCAATACCAACAAATCAAATTTAGCCGACAGTTAACGCACCGACAGATTAAAGTGTTATACATAGTTAATACTGACATAAGTTTCTACTAAAAAATACATTAGGGTAGGTGAATAATGAGCAGGTTGAAAAGATGTAAAGATTGTGGTCATCAAGTAAGTAAATCTGCAGACGCATGCCCAAATTGTGGTAGCAGATATAAAAGAAGATGGAATGAAATTGGCCCATTCACTACATTTTTAATATTTGTTACTATATTTCTATTTATCTTGGCTGCTTTTTTGGCTTAATTATGTTGATATGTTTCACGAGTAAAATCCTAACAAAACTTACCACGTAAAGAACAAAAATTATAAGGTACTAAAACTATTATTCTCTCCTATCATCTATTTGTTATTTAATCTTTGTCTTAATTTAGTACAATGAGTAAAAACGAGGGAATCTCGAATAAGTCGTTATATAACAAGGAAAGTTATGAGAATTTTTCTATGCTTGGCATTTTTAAGCACCACCTGTTTTGCTGGTGTTGACCTTCTTGTGTTTTCCAAGAACTTAAGTCTTCCTAAAAGTTGTTCCTTACATGTAGAAAATCCATCAATAATAACTATCAACTGCAAAGGTACTCAACATCACCTAACATTCTCTTCTTTAACAGATGGAGAGTTTTCTGCGAATAATTTTCTTAAAAAAGCAACAAATGAAAATATCTGGGGAATAGAACTTATTGACCATAGGTTTGAAACAATCGCTAGTTATAAGCACTTTTTCACTCACACCAAAGAGCATGGAAAAGATAATTTTACATACATATTATGCGATAAATTGATGTGCTTTTATGTTGATTCGTATAGCCGAGCTTTTATTGATGAGGTTCTTTCTCAGTTAAAAATAACTCCGATATGGAAAAGTTAACGCCATATAATAAGAAAATAAATTAGGAGTAAATGCAGTTGGTTTTACTCCATAGTCGTTTATTTATACCAACTATTTTCGGCCCATTATTTGGGTATATATTTAATTCGATAACCATTCATCAAAAGGAGAGTATGATGAAAAAACTATTAGCCACCGCAGTTGTTGTCGGTACAATTCTTACAACAGGTTGTGCTAGCACAAGTCCATGGGATGGTATTCCCTATCAAGAGCGTCAAGCTTGGTCAGGTATTGGTGTTACGCCATTTGATGCCAAGCAACTTCGCAGCAATGGTTTCACCCCAAGTGATATTGGTCAATGGGTTCAATACGGTATTAAGTCCCCACAAGTTATAGTCAGTTGGCATCGAGCTGGCTTTAGCCCACTTCAGACGTCTAAATGGCTTAAAAAAGGTATATCCTTAAAAGAGGCTGTAGACTTAACTAGCTAAATTTTAAGAAGTTTAAAAAAGGGCTTTTAAAGTTTTACTCAAAGTAGCAAAGGTTTTAAAAGCCTCATAACAAGCCTGTTAACGCAATGCTTTAAGGCCATTTCTGATCTCTGGGTAATAACTAGTTAAACTGGCAAGATTAGACGCTAACTGTGAGTAACGAAGCCTTAACAGCCCTAGCGTTTGTTCATTTTCTTTCAGTAATTTGACTACCTCAGCGATTGACTCGGTTGATGCGGTTAATTCACAAGGGTAATCCAGCGAGTTAATGATGACGTTGTAATCGAGGGTTTCTGCTAGTTTATCGCCACACACGTTTAACAGTTCATCTTGCAAACGAATTGGCACCAGTTTTCTGAAAAATTGCCGATATGGGGCATTCTGGCCATTAGCTCTTAATGTTTTAAATAATTCAAAGTTATAAAAATGTATCGCGGTTTTTAATAACGCTTGATCTTTAATCAGCTTAAGCTCGCCATTAGATTGCAGTTCATCAAAGGTCGCGCTTATTCGGTAGTCTATTTGGTATTGGGTTGCGCGGTAGGCAGCAATTAAAAATTGTTCATCACTTAGCGGGTGTTCATTTTCTAAGTCACTGATAACTCGTTCGATATTATTTTTTACATCACCATAATATTCAATAAGGTATTGGTAGTTCCACGCCTCGGCTTTTAAGTCATCTCTAAGCCGCTCTGTCATGATAATTGATTGCTCATTGCTTTTACGTGCTTCATTCCAATTTGACACTTGCAAACCAACAAATATACCGACCACGACAATCAGAAAATCTAAAATTACCGCTAACCAATTTTGTTTTTGCAAGTTATCTATCACCCGTCGTAGCAGCATGTGGTTATTCCCTTTTGTTTTGTTCCAGAGTAGAGCAATAGTTAAGGTGTTTCAATTTTAAGCTAAACGTTTACGTACGAAGTTAAGGTTAAAAGCTAAGGTTAAAAGTTAAGGTTAAAAGTTAAGGCTAAAAGTTAAGGCTAAAAGTTAAGGCTAAAAGTTTAGGTGTCAGGTTTAGGCATAAGATTTTTAGCGATATATACGTGATGGTGGCGCATAGCGAAAATCAGGGCTGTTCATATGAGCGCAATGTAAAAAGGCCGAAACCGGTCGACCTTTCTTACGCTCTGTACGCTTACCCTCTGTAATCTTACCCTCTGTAATCTTACGTTCGGTAAATAGCAATTAAGTATTGAACTTGGCGAATACCGCTAATGTACTATTCGCTTAAGCATTCACTTATTGCTAATTCTTTGAAGGCTCACTGGCGCAATGCCACGACAGAAATTTCCATGATTTGCCGTCTTTTACCAGAATATCGGTACAGCGGCCATGTTCTACTTTACGCTTGCCTTCTTTGTTTTCAGTGGCATTTGAATAGTAGTAATGGGCAACGGCGGTGTCGTTATGTACCACGATTGCTGCTGGCGAGTAGTCTGAAATCAGGTTTTTACTACCGTCATCATTCATCACCTTTTCCCAGCTTTTAATGCTCTTTCGCGTTCTTGGCAATGGTGTGGAATTGCCCCAAACCACCGCATCAGAAGTTACCCATTTGTCGGTCCAAGTGATATCTTTTTTCTCTATTGCTTCATAGGAAGAGGTGATCACGTCCCATACTTCTTTTTGCTTAGCATCCCAGTTTGCGGCCGAGGCTGACGTACCTAATAGGCACAATGTTATTAATATTAATTTTTTCATAAGTTTTCCATGTTTATCAGTTAGAAGTGCTCTAACGACATATTCCTTCAAGACAACAAACTTCAAAGTGGTATTTAAGCAATATAGTAAATAGTGAATATTGCCTCACTAACTATAGGGTATATCAATGGTTACGCAATAAAGCATCACTAACTCAATGATTAATTCAAGTTTAATTGTTATATGCTAGAAAAATGCTTGGTGCCCAAATTGAGTAAACTCAATACGTTGACTAGTATGAAATGGTGCGTGTTGTTGTTTAGTGCATACTCTTGCTGCTTAGGTTTGCAGCAAGAGTATGCAGAAAAGCGGTGCACCTTTTAGTCTAGATTGGGTTTCTTATGTTTTTCCTTGAACTCCAATCCCTTGGAGGATTCATGGAAAAGTCACTTGGTTTTTGGCGCTCGTGGGCATTGGTTGTTGGCACTATGATTGGCAGCGGCATATTTTTACTGCCCAGCGTACTAGCTTCTTTTGGCGCTATTAGTTTACTTGGTTGGGTACTTACCGCCTTGGGTACCTTACTAATTGCCTTAACATTAGGCTCTTTATCTGCGCAAATCGATAAAGAAGGCGGGCCTTATGCTTATTGTTATGAAGCGATTGGGCCCTTAGCCGGTTTTATGATTGGTTGGGGACTGTGGATTTCGTTTTGGGTGTCGATTGCCGCGACATCCGTTGCCTTTGCTGGTTATGCTTCAACCCTATTTCCGGCAATTGAACATAGTGGCATTGCCCGCACAGCGACATCGCTGTTAATGGTTTGGACATTGGCCACCATTTTCTTTTTCGGTATTCGCGGCGTGGGTATCACCCAGTTACTGACCACCGCTTTAAAGTTAATTCCGCTGCTGCTTATTCCAAGCTTAGGCTTTTTAGTTGGCGAACAAAGCTTAGATAATATGCTGTCTGTTGAGGTCAGCGATAATTTTTGGCAGTCAATTGCCAAAGTTATTCTTATTACCATGTGGGCGTTTTTAGGCATAGAGGTCGCTACAATTCCGGCCAAAGAAACCATTAACCCGAAAAAGACGATTCCCAGAGCCCTATTCTATGGCTTGTTATCGGTAGCCTTTGTTTATTTATTTGCCACCATTGGCCTTTGGAAGTTGCTACCAATAGACACCTTAAGTGCTTCGCCCTCACCTTTTGCTGATGCCGCTGAAATTGTGTTCGGGCCAATAGGTGGCGTACTGGTATCGGTAGGCATAATGATCTCAATTATTGGCTCGGCCAATGGCTGTTTACTGGGCACAGTTGTTTTACCGCAAAGTATGGCCAGCGATGGTATATTCCCTTCAGTGTTTACCGATAAAAATCGCCACGGCGTTGCCTGGAAGTCTCTGTTAATTGCGGTGGTGTTAATTACTGGTGTGTTATTACTTAATACCAGCAGCCGCTTAGTCAGCGCATATGAAATATTGATTGTGCTCTCAACTCTCACTGCCATTTTGCCGTATGCCGTTAGTGCCATTGCCGATTTACTTTTGCAGCTTAAGCGAAAAGGAACGCAACCAAATCAATATAACGACAAAGGTAAAGAAAATGAGGCGAGCAATGCACCTAAGCCATTATCGATATTATCTATGTTGCGCGCCATAGGCGCCTTGGTCTTTTCCGTGTGCATGATCTTAGGTGCAGGTATGGAAGTTATTTTATATGGCGTAATTTTGCTGCTAGCCGGTGTGCCTTTGTTTATGCACTTTAAAACGACCAGTAAAGCAGCCAGTAAAGCAATGGCAACCGAAAATGCCTAATAAACCTCAGCTTAATAAAAAAGCTTAATAAAAAAAGCTCCCTAAAAAGGGAGCCGAGTTACAGCCAAAGCCAAGCCACAACCAAATTCAAAGTGTGCAAGGGTTAGTTGTTATTTTTGTTATTCGGTTACTAAGTATTGTTTTTAAATATCGTCATTAAATATCGCTATTCGGTGTATTCAATACGCAGGTTGTCAATAACCACAGTGCCACCACTTTCGGTGCGAAGCTGCAAAAATGAATTTGCCGTTGCAACAAAACCAGTTATTTCAAGCTCGCCTGCACTTAAGCTAGTAATTTGCTCGGCATAAAACTTCGAGCTGCTACCGTGAATGGAGTTGCCGCTGCTGGTGGTATTGTTATCGACATAAACCTGAAAGTTATTATTGCCTTCACTATCGGCCACTGAAGCGATGGTGATAATTAGCTTATAAGGTTTACTTAAATCAAGTGCACCATTTGCCTGACTATCACCCGAACTGGTCGCTTGCGATGGCATAGCATCACCTATGGTGAATCGGCTGCTGTCTAAGGTCAGTTGTCCAGAGTCAACCAAAACCGTACCGCCTGTTTTATTATTCATTGGCGCAGAGGCAACACCTGAAATTGCAGCATAACTGGCACTAAAGAAATCATCGCTGTCAGTTGCCGAAAAATCTTCGGTGTATGGCAAGCTCATGCTTTGTACTGCTGATTCTTCTTGCTCTGCTAGTGGTGGAATAGTTACGCCTGACTGATCAATAACCCCTACTCCGGCATTGGCCATCACCTTAGTTTTAACTTCGCTGGCAGCATCTAAATTATAAGGGTATGGCACCACATAACTGCTCGTTGCCGCCCCTTCAACGTTGTAAGATGCATCGCCGGTATCTGGCGTTGTCCACGTTACCCCGTCACCAAAAATGTTGCCGCTAGCATTCCAGTAGCCTGTTGCCTCTGAATAAAAGGAAACAATTGGGTTTTGGGTGTTTTCAAAGGCATTATTTTCAACCAACAATTCAGCCCCCATACGCGAGTTAATTGCAGTAGAGTTGATATTGTTAAAGTAGTTATTGTACAAGTGGCCTTTACCAAAGCGGAATAGCGGCAAGCGCGATTCGATATTTTCAAACCAATTATGGTGGAAGGTGATATTGCGCTCGGTTGAGACATCACCATCACTGTCGCTGCTACCATGTAATGAGGCTTTCCAGTGATCATGTAAGTAGTTATACGAAATGGTGATATTTTTCGCGTCACTCTTTGAATCAATTAAACCGTCATAATAGTCTTTATCAACACTTAAACTGCTGTACAGTTCGTTGTGATCAATCCAAATATTGCTGGTGGTTGAACCATCATCGTCACCTTCAATGGAAATGGCATCCTTGCCGCCCGTTAGGACATGATGAATTTTTAAGTTCTGAACAATAATGTTATTGGCTCGGCGAATATGAATGCCTATGCCGTCTAGCTCACCGCGATCAGCAACACCAATAATCGAGACATTGTCCATATCTTTAATTTCAATTGATTGGCCACTGCCGCCACTGTTGGCGTCAGTAATGATGCCATCAACATAGATGGTAATGGGTGTTGATGAATCTGCCGCCTGTTCAAGCGCAGCAATTAAGTCGGCGCCATTATCAACGGTGACACTAGTGCCGCCAGCGCCGCCGGTAATATCAAAGCTGTAACCGGCAAAACCTGCATCGGCACTGGTTTCAACTAAGTCACCACTGCTGTCGCCACCCTCGCTACTCTCTTCTTCAATATATTCAATGCGGAAATTATCAATGCCAACAATGCCACCACTTTCCGTGCGCAGTTGTAGGAATGATGTTTCGGTTGCCACCATACCTTCAACTTCCAGCGTGCCTAATGTCATATCAACAATGGCCACTTGATAGAATTTTGAATCGCCACCATGAATGGATTTGCTGCTACTGCTGGTATTGTTATCAACATAGATTTGGAAGTTGTTGTTACCTTCGGTATCTTCCAAATAAACAATATCCATCACAATTTTATAAGGCTTAGATAAATCTAATGCACCAGAGGTAGTGACATCGTCACCCGAGGTATCAACATCAGGGGTTGAGTTACCAATAGAAAAGCGTGCGCTATCAATAGTTAATTGACCATCAGTAATGGTTAAGCCACTACTACCGCCAGTAATATTGTACATAGCAACAGATTCATCACTTGAATTTGCCGAATACGCTGGGCTGAATAACTCTTCTATCGTTGTATCAAAGTTTTCAGATAACACTTCGTTGGTATTTAAATACTCAAAGCGCAGGTTATCAATTTCAACCACACCACCACTTTCTGTACGTAGTTGAATAAATGATGTTGCCGTACCGATAAAGTCATCACCCGCTTCAACAACGACTTCCAACTCGCCTAACGCTAAATCAGCAATGGCAATTTGATAGAACTTAGAATCACCACCGTGAATAGACTTACTGCTGCTACTGGTGTTGTTATCCATATAAATTTGGAAATTATTACCTTGATCGCCAGCATCTGGCTCTTCGGCACGAATAATATCCATGACAATTTTATAAGGTTTTGAGAAATCAAAGGCACCGGTAGTGGCGGTATCATCGCCAGAGCTATCAGTTTCAGGCGTGGTGTTACCAATACTAAAACGTGCGCTATCAATCACTAAGCTGCCGGTTTCGGTCACTTCAACCGTGCCACCAGTTTTAGCATACATAGCGATGGTAGCGTCGCTTGGCAAAGCTCGGTAATCTGCGCTATAGAAATCAGCGCCGGTATTGGTAAAGCTTTCTTCAAAGAAAACATTTGGATCATCGTATTCAATGGTTAAATTATTAAACTCAACAATGCCGCCGCTTTCAGTGCGGAACTGAATAAACGACGTACTGCTGGCAATAAAACCGTCAATCACTAGCTCGCCTAAGCTTAAGTCAGAGATGTATTCACTAAGAATTCTTGAGTAGCCACCGTGAATAGACTTGCTACTACTACTGGTGTTGTTGTCGACATAGACTTGGAATTTATTAACACCAACACCTTCAGTATCTTCTAGGTAAGTAATATCTAGCTTAATCTTGTATGGGCGAGTTAAATCAAAGACACCGCTAGTGCTGGTATCATCGCCTGATGTATCAGTATCTGGCGTAGTATTACCTAAGGTAAAGCGACCGCTATCTAGGGTAACACCAAGTGCCGTAACCTCGACTGAACCTCCAGTTTTCTTATACATTGGCGTGTCAACACCAGTAACACCCGTATTACCGTCTACCGCTTCAAATTCTGCGGTAAATAACTGTTCAGATGTTGTGCTGGTAAAGTCAATGGTATAAGGCAGCGCTACTTTGGTTGGTGCTTGCTCAACAATGTACTCAATCCGTACGTTGTTAAAAACGACAACACCATTACTGCTGGTTCTAAATTGTAAGAACGACTTATCCGTACCCACGCTTCCTGGAATGATTAGCTCGCCCGGCGTAATATTTAAGATGTTCTCTTTGTAAATACGCGAATCACCACCATGCATTGAATTAGCTGAAGATGTGGTATTGTTATCAACGTAAACTTCAAAGGTGTTATCACCTTCTTCATCACTAACGCTGATCACATCTAAGACAATTTGATAGGGCTTACTTAAATCGAGTACGCCAGTTGCACCATCATCACTTGCTCTAGTTTCTGTACCCGGTAAATAGTTACCTAAAGTAAAGCGACCACCATCTAATTGAATACCACCGTCAACAAGCGTTACGCTGCCACCAGTTTTGGTTAACATGGCAATGTCATCGGCTTCGCCAGCGCTGCCTGAAACCGCTAAGAACGCTGCAGTAAACAAGGTGTCATCTCTTGCCTGAGTAAAATCAACCGATGCGGTAAATTCAATTGGCTCTGGCGGAATAAAAACATCGCCTGGGTCAACCGCTTCTGCCACCGTTTCTATGGTTAAATTATCAATAATAATGCTGGCAGAAGAGTCTGTTCTCAACTGGAAGAATGAATTGGTAATATCAGTATTTAGTACGCCACGGGCATCAGGTGAAGTTAAATCTTCTCCTGTAACCACGTCTTGTCCAGGAATATAGGTGTAACTAAAACGCTGACCAATTGGCATGGTTTCATTGCTAATGGACATACCATAAAACTTGGAGGCATCGCCGTGTACAGAATTACCTTGCCCCGTCGTATTGTTATCAACATACATGTTGAACGAGCCAGAGCTGTTGTGGTCTATTACGTCAAAGCTGATGGTAAAACCTTGGCTGATATTAAACACACCTGTACTGTAGCTATCATTACTGGTGGTTTCACGCGCAGGATCGTCTGCGGCATTACCAATACTAAAACGAGCCCCAGCTAACGTTAATTGGCCAAGCGTAGGGTCAATGGCCGGTGAACCACCGGTTTTAAGGTACATTGCGCCACTGTTTGGATCATCGGTTAGGCGTTTGTATGATGAATTAAAGAAGGTATCAATATCAGTATCAAACTCTTCTTTTAGCGCAAACGCTTGCTCATTAGCTTTTTCAAGTAGCTTTTGCGTTTCTTCTTCTGTTTGTGCTTCAGTAAATGTTAGTAGATTGGTTTTCGCATCTTCATCTGCGTCACAAGCGGCAACGATTGAAGCAAGCCCTGCACTGCTATCACTTTCACACAAGCTATAAACTTGATTCACCGTATTGTAAGAGCGCGAGATGATATAAGAAGTTTCTTCACCAACGGTTAATGCCAGTACTCGGCGACCAAATAGAAATTCATAACTACCTTCAACTGTTACTTCACCTTGGCTGCGAGTAAAGCTACCTGAAACACCGGTTTCATCTGCGGGTGCAAAGTTAATTGACTCAACAACCGCTTCCTTACCAGCAAGTGCAGGATTATAAATGGTGCCGTTAAACTGGGTTACATCAAAGGTATTTGGAAATAATGTGCCGTATTCGCTGGCTAAAAAGTTAACGAAATGCGCTACCGCTTGGTCAAAATCAGCCAGTTTGCCTGTTGGCGAACCAGCAGCCGTTAACCAGGTTTCAACTTCTGCAGCAAAATCGTTCGCAGGTCGATTAAAAAAATCAGCTGCGGTTTCACCTTCTGCTAACACCATTTGCGCTGCAGCTGCAGCATCAGCACTAATGCTAATACCATTGCTGGCATCGCCATCGGTATCTAATGCTTGTAGTAATCGCAGCGTATTAACCACTGAAGTATTAAACGGTGTATCGGCTTTAAATAAATCAAGCGGCGTTAATATGCTTGATGCTGGTACTGGTGGAAACTCCAAATCACCAATATAGAATGTGATTTGATCGCCTCTAAAGTAGCTATATTCACCACTATCATTAGTGGTGCCCTGCGCTACTGATTCTGAGCGGTAACTTAGCCCTGACACTGGACTATCAACAAAAACACCGGTTGATGCCTTCGGTGGTGGCTCTTTCACATTAACCGTGCTTTCTTCGCCACAACCTGCGAGAACGGTCAGTAACGCCGTGGTAATAAGATGATATTTAAATTTCATGCTCGCCCCCTGGGAGAATCTTTATCCGTAACTTGCCCGATACTTTGGTTCTATTTGATGTTGATCGGGCAATCCTAGGTAATTACTAATAATGTCGATTAATAAAACTTGTAAGTCATACCTAACTGGTAGGTTTTGCCGTAAGTTTCTTTTTGATAAAGCACGTTTCCACCGCTGATATCAGCACCTTTGAAATAACGTAAATCTTCATCGCCAGTTAAATTAATCGCGTCAAAGTACAGCGACAATTGATCGTTCACTTTATATTTCGCTTTGAAATCAAGTGTCTTTATCTCGTCTTGATATCTGTCTGCCCAGGTTTTACAAGCAGCTAAATTAGTTGCACTGATCCCCTCGGGACATGAGCCAACTTCTTCTAAAATATCAGAGCGATAATTACCGATCAGACGAAATGACATGGTTTTATTTTCCCAGCCAAACGCTAAGTTAAACGTGGTATCTGCCTGATCAGGTAACGGTACTTTGTCAGCACGAATAGATGAATTGAGCTTAGCTTCACTGTCTAATAGCGTTAGGTTACTTTGAACAAACAAACCAGAGTTAAAATATTGGTTGTAACTTAGCTCAATCCCTTTAACCGTAGCCTTTTGACCATTAATGGTGATATTGACATTGTTCAGTACTAAGTCATGCGGAATAACAAATTCGGTAACTTGAGATACCGGCAAACTAAGTGGTAAATCTTCAAGCGACATTTGAATACCAGCAACATCAACAATAAAGTTATCAATATCTTTATAGAAAATTGCCGCTTCCATAAACAAGTCTTCACTTGGATACCAGCCAATTGACGCATCATAGTTTGTTGATGTCATTGCCAATAAGTTCGGGTTCCCCACTTCAAGCAAGTTATTAGGGCCAAGAAGGTAGTCTTGAAGCTGACGAACTGACGCACCACCTTGAGCATCATCACAGCTATCTGAGTCTGGTGGGCAAAGCTCAATATCACTATCAAATTTAGCGAAACCACGCGCTTGTTTAAACGATGGACGAGTAAAGCTCGTCCAAATAGCACCACGCACTAAAATATCTTCTGTTGGTTCGTATCGTAGATGCAAACTTGGGAAGTATTCGCTGTATTTAATTGACGATTCTGGCAATGGCACTGCAATATCTAAGCGACCTGCGCCAGCACCATTAAATTCAAAATCATCATTTTCTAGCGATAAAAAGCCGGTAGAGGAAAATTTAGTTTCAACCCAACGCACCCCACCAATTAAGGTAATATCTTCACCTAATGGCGCCTGCGCCATGATGTAAACCGCTTTGGTGTCTTCATTTAGTTTGTAATCTTCTTTGGTACTATCAATTGATAACTCGCCCATAGTCGCTGACTCACGCGTAATGCTCGACGCGGCGGCGATATGCTCTATATCATCTCGATTAACAAATGGATAACTAAAACGACTACCAGATGGAATACTGCTAGCATAATCGGCATGGTTTGATGAAACGACATCTAGACAGGCTTGATCACCGCCACAATCACTTGGATCAGGGTCGTAACTGGCGCGATCTTTGTCTCGGGTGTGAGTCCGCTCTGAAAATGAAGCCCCCACTTTAATAAAGTGCAGCCAGTCATTGTTAATATCTTTTTGCAGATCAAAGCTATAGTTCTGTAGATCATCGACGCGATAACCATCTTCCAAGAATAAGTTATCAAATGCCCAGTTACTTAAGTTTGCTGCATCACCACTGCCTGAAGTACCGAAAATACTATCGTTGGGATCATAGGTTAGGCCTGCTACTGAAGCGGCTTCCTCAGGGGTCATTACCCGTGCGTCAATGTGATCACGGCCACCACGACCATAAACTATTAAGTCGCGCTCTCTAAACTGAACACGTCGATCGCCGATCGATTCATCTTCGGATTTAGACTTGGCATATTCATATTCAAGGGTCCAAGTTTTAGCAAAGGTATTTTTACCACCTACACTAAAAGTTTTCTTTTCAGTTTCACTTTCCTGAATAAAGTACTGATGGAAAACATCAATATCGGTAAGAATAAATTCTTGGGTTTGTGGGTTAACATAGGCTATTTCACCGCTACCTACGCCACCGGCATCTTGAAAGTCGAAATACTCTCTAAGTGCGACATCATCATCGGTGAATTTGGTGTAATTCCCTTTAAAGTAGAAGTAATCATTAACGCTGGGTTTATATTCAATATTGATAGCGGCAGCATCTCGACTTCTGTCTGCTAACTCGCGGCGCACTTCTAACTGACGAGGGCCTAATATTTGTGGACCAGCAGCAATGGCTTCATCAGAGGCAAAACCAATATCAGCCTGATAAAACTGCATTTCGCCGCTACTGTGGTGTCTATCTTCATCGACTAAGGTTTTTCTATCTTCGGTTGAAGCGGCAAAACCTATACCGAGCGTTTCATCTAAAAAGTAATGAGTGCCGTCTAGGCTAAATTTAGGGGAATGCTTTTTACGCCTATCGTTATATGCGTCTTGTGCTTTAAATTTAAGCGTATTTTTTCCACGATCAAAAGCCGATATCGCGTTAACGTTTACCGTACCGCCAATTGAGTTTAAGTTCTGATCTGGTGTTAGGGTTTTAAGTACTTCAATACTACCTAATAAGTCTGCCGGAAGTGCGTCTAAGCCAACTTTACGATCATCGCCAGCACCAGAGAGTTCACTACCATTCATATTGACCGACACAAAGCCCGGACCTAAACCACGAACGGTTACAAATTTTCCTTCCCCTTCAGTACGCTGCAGGGTAACACCAGGTAAACGTCGTAACGACTCAGCTACGTTTTGATCAACAAAGTTACCTAAATCATCGGTAGCAATCACTGAACTAAAACCACTTTTAAGTCGTTCAAGCTCACGCGCTTTTAAATCAGCCTGCTTGACACCTTTTACTTCTATAATCTCGACTTGATCTTGTTCGTCTGACTTTTTAGTTGTTTTTTCTGCCTGTTCTTTATTTGCTTTCTCAACTGGTTCCGGCACTTGTTCAGACTGTGCGGCATTAGCTGACAATGCTAGCAACACAGAAGAAAACAGTACGCTATATTGGAACGATCTAGCCATGAGTCGTCTCCCCTCTACCCCGTAACTTTCTATCATAGTTATTATTTTTTAGCGGCAATGTTATCTATTTACGTTTTAAAATTCAGGTATCAAGTTATCTAAACAACTTATCTGAAAAAAATTGCCACCGGTGGCAATAATTGGACACTAATCAGACAATGTCAACATTAAGACAAAAAAAATTTCATCTATAAGCACACTAAATTTAACGCTAAGCCCAATAATTCAAAGGGTTAAAGCTTGTTAATAAAAAATAAACAAAAAAAATTCACTTACACTATTGCCACCGGTGGCATTATTGTATAAATTAAATTGTGCTACCGGTGGCAAAAAAATAAAAATAAAATATAAAACGCTAAAAAAATATTGGTTATATAAAGCGTTTAACCGGAATAACAACAGGCATTGTCTACGTAACAGTTTTTGGTATGGCTAAGTATTTGTATAGCCAAGTACTTATTCCTGTACTTATATAGTTCAGTTGTAAATTGCTTAGCACTGAATGACCAAACATACGTAAACAGATGAAGGGAATATAACAATAATGAAAGTACATCGTTTTTCATTAGCAAACCAAGGCATACGTTTGTTCGCACTACTGCTAGCAACAAGCAGCGTGGTGGTTAATGCCAATGAAATGTCAACCAGTGCTGCGCAATTTGAACAATCAAATGCGGCAGCTGATAGTAGTGCTGTAAATAATGAAATGCAGCGCATTTTAGCCCATATCCAGCGCCCTAACATTCCCAATAATGTATTTAATGTCTTGGACTACGGCGATAGTACTAATCACACTTCCAATTTATTACCTGCAATCAAACTAACAATTGATGCTGCAACCAAAGCTGGCGGCGGCAAAGTTGTGATCCCAGCGGGCAATTGGCAGGTTAAAGGTCCTATTCACCTTAAAAGCAAAATTGACCTTCATATTAGCGAAGGCGCACACATAACGTTCTCAGCAAAGGCTAGTGACTATTTGCCAGCAGTTAAGCAACGCTGGGAAGGTACGGAAGTTTATAACTATTCGCCGCTTATTTATGCGCACGATGTTGAAGACATCGCCATTACCGGTACAGGTATAATTGATGGTAATGCCAATAGTGAATTTCACCACTGGCACCAAAAACAGCAAGCTGATATAGCCAAACTACGCCGCCAAGGATTTAACGGTGTGCCAGTAACCCAGCGAATATATGAAGAAGGCACTTATTTGCGCCCTGGCCTTATTCAAATTTTTGGTGCTAAACGAGTGCTGTTAGCAGATTACACCGCACTAAATGCACCGTTTTGGGTAAACCATATTGTTTATACCGATCATGCAACTATTCGGAATTTGACTGTAGATAGTCACTTTGCCAATAACGATGGAATTGATGT
Organism: Colwellia sp. MEBiC06753; assembly: GCF_053470325.1. Taxonomy (NCBI): domain Bacteria; kingdom Pseudomonadati; phylum Pseudomonadota; class Gammaproteobacteria; order Alteromonadales; family Colwelliaceae; genus Colwellia; species Colwellia sp. MEBiC06753. The sequence goes on from NZ_JBQMTM010000012.1 coordinate 42,312, forward strand.
TGAATCTAGTACTTATGTCGTTGTTGAAAATAATAAGTTTTCTACGGGCGATGACTCGGTAGTGATTAAATCTGGACGAGATCTTGATGGACGCGAAATTGCTCGCCCAAGTAAGCATATCGTTGTTAGTCATAATTTAATGGGTGGCGAAGACGGCATTGGCTTAGGCAGTGAAATGGCAGCCGGCATCAGCAACGTTTATTTCGTTGATAATACCTTTACCAAAGGCAGCGCAGCATTTCGTTTTAAATCTAATCTTGACCGAGGTGGCGTGGTTGAAAATATTTTTATCGACCAAGCTCAGGTTGGTGAATTTGATACCTTATTTTGGTTTCAATTAAATTACCCAAGTGAACATGGCGGAAATTTTGAGACTTTGTATCGAAATATCCATTTCAGCAACATCACTGCCGACAACGTTAACACCGCCTTTTTTATTCGCGCACCTGATCAGTTTCCATTATCAAACGTCAGTTTTAACAATGTCACCATTAACCAAGCCAAACAGCAATTTGATATTCAAAACGCCATTAACCTTCACTTTAAAAATACAGTGATTAACCAACAGCAGCTAGATGGCAAGATGAACTGGCAGGCAACAAAGGCACAGAATTCAATGTAAATATTGATGTAAAAATACCAAGTGTGAGGAAAAAGTAGTACCCCAAACATAATAACAAGCTATACGGGAGTAATAACATGAATTACAAAAAAAGTAAGTTGGCAATAATAGTTGCAATGTCCTTGTCGGGTGGCCATGTCATGGCACAACAAAGCCCAGCAGACGGCGCAAACGATGAAGTTGAAGTAATAGAAGTTAAAGGCTTTAGAAGTTCACTGACAAAGTCATTATTAGAAAAACGCACAGCAGTTAACTCAAAAGAGTCAATTGCCGCAGAAGATATTGGTAAGTTCCCTGATTTAAACATTGCTGAGTCGATTCAGCGGGTACCAGGTGTTGCCATTTCTCGTGAAGGTGGTGAAGGTCGTCAAATTACCTTACGTGGTTTAGGCCCTGCTTTTACTCGTACCACACTCAATGGCATGGAAATTCCTGCAAGTACTGATGGTACCGATTCAGGCGGCGGTGTAAACGGTGGTCGCTCATTTGACTTTAACGTATTCGCTTCTGAATTATTTAACCGCGTTGATATTCAAAAATCACCAACCGCGTCAATGGAAGAAGGCGGTATTGCTGGTACCGTTGATTTATATTCGGCTAAACCGTTTGATAATCGCGGCTTCCACATTTCAGCTTCAGCACAAGGTGGTTACAACGATATCACTGAAGAAGTTGATCCGCGCCTTGCGTTTATGATCAGCAATACGTTTGCTGACGACACCATTGGCGTATTATTTTCAGCGGCCAGTTCAGAGCGTACTGTTCGTCAAGAAGGTTTTGGTACTGTACGTTGGACGACACCAGTAAAAGATGGCGGCGGTTTATTTGCTGACACATCAAATACCGTAGTAACAGGTACGCCAAGTGTTGGTGCTTGTGAAGATGACGGCGTTGCTGTTGACCCGATCAACTGTTTATGGACACCGCGCTTGCCACGTCCAGATTACTTTGGCAATGAACAAGATCGTGATGGCTATACTGCGTCCATTCAATATGCACCAAGTGATGACTTAGTTATTACGTTCGATGCCCTACTTTCAACCTTAGATAACAAACGTACTATGTACAATTTCTTTGAAATGTTCCGTAGTACCTTTGATGAAATTACTCCTACCGCGATTACTGTACACCCTAATGGTCAGCAAGTTTTGGCTGGTACTTATGATGGTGTTAAATCGCGTATTGAAAGTCGCCAGCAAATTTCATCAACAGATTTTAGCCAATATGTATTATCTGGTACCTACAACATTACCGACCGCTTTATGGTTAATGCGATGTTTGGTACGGCAGAATCTGACGCTCGTTCAGAGCAATACCGCTACAACATGACCAATAATACTGCCCATACCTTTAGCTTTGATTTTAGCGATAATTCAAACGCTCCTGATGTTAGCTATGGTTATGATGTCAATGATGCCGGTATGTACAACCTATCAGACGGTCGTTTGCGTGCAACGGATGTTGATAGAGAAAACGATACGGCAAAAATTGATTTCATATATGAAGGCGATGAATTAACCGTTAAAGCCGGTTACGCCTATAACGACAGAAAAGTAGCCTATAGCGAAGAGCAAATTAATGGCTTCCCTGATCAAGACTCTGCTGTTGGTTACAGTGAAATGATGCCAGTTGATGGCTTTGGCAATGGCTTTGATGGCCCGTTATCATCATTTATTGTTGCTGACTTTGGTGCAATCAAATCAGGTTTATTACCTTCTGAGTGGACACCGCGTTCAGCCCAAACCTGGAAAGTTGAAGAAGAAACCGATGCACTTTATTTAGAGTTAAGTACTAGCCATGAAATTGCTGGTATGACGCTTAACTCAAACTTTGGTATGCGTTATGTTGAAACAACAACAACCTCAACAGGTTTAATTGATGAAGATAAGGTAACCATTGAAAACGACTACAAAAACTTCTTACCAGCAATTAACTTAGCGTTAAATGCCACAGATGAAGTCGTAGTGCGTTTAGGTATGTCACAAACCATTACTCGCCCAAGCTTAAGTTCACTAAATCCTGGTAACCCAAGCTTTTCTTACATCAATGGTACGGTAAGTACGGGTAACCCATTCCTTAAGCCATTTGTCTCTGACAATGTCGATGTTGCTTTAGAGTGGTACTTCAATGAAGAGTCGTTATTGGCGGCTAATGTTTATTACAAAGATATTGATGACTGGATTGCCAGTGACTCTGAAGAGCGTTTAGTAGACCCGGCCTACTATCCGTTTATTGATGCAGATCCACAATACGATCCACAAATTGCCTTAGATCCGCGTAACGTTCCATACGAGCACTTCACCAGTGTTAACAAGGATAACAACCAAATTAGTGGTTTAGAGTTAATCTATCAGCAACCTATGAGCTTTTTACCAGCGCCATTTGATGGCCTAGGGGTAGTTGCAAACTACACGAAAGTAAATTCATCTGCTGATATCACTGGCTTATCTGAAAATTCGTACAACTTTACCTTGTACTATGAAAAAGATAACTACGGTGCTCGCGTTTCAGCCAACAAGCGTGATGATTATATTACCGACTTTACCGGTAGTAATGGTAACGCTGAACATGGCACAACGGGCCCTACTCACGTTGATATCTCGGCATTTTATAATTTCAGCGAAAACTTAACGTTTACCCTAGAAATTATTAATGTCACTGATGAGTACGAGCGTTTATTCACCACTGGCGACGGTAACCTAAACCTGATGCGTGAATATAACCACACTGGCACTCAATACTTCCTTGGTGTTCGCTACAACATGTAGTATGGCAATGTAGGAATCTCCCTCACTACGTTGCTTAAACACGCCAAAGCCTATTAGCTTGCTAATAGGCTTTTTTATTGGGCGTATGGAAGTATTTACACGATATTAAGCAATGCATATTTAATGTTAGTTGCTAAATATCGTGCTTAAAGTCCGTGATGCACACCTTGGCGAATTGCGGCCAACTATCAATGAGGGTGACGAAATCGCAATTAGGGTGACGAAATCGCTTGATTATTGGCTTGTTCAAAAAAACGTTTGTTATGCCTTAACATATCTGAGATTTCCACTACATAGTCAGAGCCGCGCTCCGAATAAGGCAATAACCCAGTTGCAAGCACTTCCGGTACTAAAGGTTGCTCTTGATCGCGTAACTGCTTGCGAATGGTGCGAAATACGCCATAAGCGGCATTGGTGTTGATATTGTGTAAATAGCGAGTGACCGCATCATCAACACTTTGGAATGCTTGTACTTCGTGATCGGCTGCTTCATCGCGTGAACGTGGCACCATACCGCACCCAGGTCGGTAGCACCATATACCAAAAAAGTTCAAACCTATACGAGCAAAACGTGATGTGCCCCATGCCGACTCATTAGCTGCTTGCACTAACACTAAAGGCGCTGGAATTTTATCTACTTTCACTTCCAACTCAACTAGCTGCTCGTTTAATGTTTTCTTATCGCTTACTCGGTATTTTTTCACCAGCTTGGCAAGCTTTGCCTGTTGTTCAGCAGATACGGTTAAGCCATCGTTAACATCCGCTAATAGCGACAAAATAAACTTACGCTCGGCTAGAATGGCACTATTTTGCTTTTCAACTGAGGGGCGAATAAATGAAAAAAATGCGCGCTTTTTCTGTTCAACATCAAGAATTTGGTCAAAGTCTGGCAAGTCGACATTATGTAGCGGCTTTTCCTTTGGTTTAGCTACAACTTCATCTGTCGGCTCTTGCTCACCAATATAGTAGGGTTTGATCATAAAAGGCCTGATTAACATACCCAAAAACAATAACGCTACTATCAATATGACATTTTTTTTCAACATACTCTCTTTCAACTTCTATACTCCCACATCCATTTGGGTTTGCTAATTTAGGCGATAAATGTATCGTCTACAACTGAACTATCGGCGGTAACAGCATGCAATTTCATGCCAAAAATTTCTCGGTATAACACACCTTTTACATTGTAATAAAGTGGTGCTAAATACGACATCACCACGACAAAAAGCACACTTGCAACCAAGACCATGGCGCTGTTTTGACCAACAAATGCTAATGGTAATGCCGCCAATAACAGCACTCCAACTAACATTAAGTATACTTTAAAAATATTAAACCACTGAAAGCGTAATGCCTTAATCGATAAAACGATGGCTTTAATTGGCGTTAGACGCTTTTCTACAATCAATGGAATAGTTAACGATAATGCAACCGCTAAAAATATGCCGGGGATCACTAATAACTGTAATCCTAAGCTAATTAATAGTGACGTTAGCACGGCACAAATTGCCACCCAGCTACCGCGTTTTAAAAAGGCAAACACTAATTTAGGCTGGGTTTTTAACCCGACGGCATGTAGCACGCCCATCATTTCGACACCTGCAAGAAATGGCCAAATAGCGACAGTCACCACTAAATTAAGGATAAAGCTGGCTTTAGGATCTTCAAAAACATGTTCGATACCACCTAATGACTGACTGACAACAATTGAAACTATTGCCCCCAAAATCATGACAAACATTAGCGCTAAATTAATCGTCCAACGAGTATTTACCGTATACTTCCATGCCTCTTTTAACACTTGCATAGAGTCGATTTTATATTGGCCGGCCAATGCTTTTTCTATATCACCGCCCACATGTACTATTTTATCTTTTTCCACTAACACACCTTGTTATTAAAGCGACTGATGCTGATTCAATCGATGTCGTAAAGACTAACTTAAGGACTAATTTGCCGGCTATTGTAACTGATAGCGTAAAAGAATACTGTTTAAAATCACTTCGATTAATTTTGAAAAACAAAGAAGTGTAAGCCATTGCTGGCACATAAGTGTAACAATGAAAGTTTGTTAATGAATGAATATTTTACGGTTATTTCTAAACAGTGATTTAGCTAGCCATTATTTGTTTCGCTTCTGTTAAGCGGTTTCGATAGAACATCCAAAGCTCGTCAAAACTATTAAAGTAGATGCGGTGACCGCAATATATTGTGCTCATACCATACTCCTTTCATCTTAAGTGCATTGCATGGTAGAGAACTGTCGGTTAAATACTGTGTGGCTTTGAAAACCTATTGTGACAAATTGTAATGCGCAAAATGTAAACGCTATAAACCTTACATTTTGTTTAAACGCGCTAAAAACTGCTTAAAAAATGCAGTGCCTTTATCTTGAGCTAAAGCAATATTGTTGTCTGGAATTTGCTCAGGATGTGGATATAAGGCGAGTACTTTTTCCATACTCGCTTCACGGATCAAGTGCAACATTGGAAGTGGCGAGCGATTGGTGTAGTTACTCGGTTCATCATCACGTTCACCATCGAAGACATATTCAGGGTGAAAACTTGCCACCTGAATCTCGCCCTCTAAACCCATATCTATCAACAAGTCATTAGCATAGTCCACTAAATCAAGGTACTTGTCGAACTGGCGAAAACCTGTGGTATAAATGATTAACGTTGTTTCAACATCAGGATTGGCTAATAAATACTGACATTCATCGGCAAACTCCTCTAGAGCAACAGGTAATAAGCCAGCCTTACTGTCATGATAACGAATGGTGTTATTAACAAATTCTTTTTTGGCAAATGGGCAGAAATTTAAGCCGATGACAATTTCTTCTAACCAGGCTTTAGTTTTTGCTATCGCTGGGTGTTGTTGCATTTCAAGTTCTCACTATGTGTTGCGCTGATATTTTTTAACTTAAGGTTGCTCACTTGCTGACTCAGCAGTTTGTGATTGCTGTAACGACCACATACCAAAATAAACGCCTTGATTGTTTAGCAATGTTTGATGACTGCCCTGCTCAACTATCTGACCATTTTTCATGACTAAAATATGATCGGCATCGACAACAGTCGATAAACGATGAGCAATTACTAAGCTGGTTTTATTGCGGCTAACTTGTTTTATCGCCTTTAAAATTGCTTGCTCAGAGTGACTGTCTAAGCTTGAGGTTGCTTCATCAAACACCAAAATTTCGGGGGCTTTTAAAATAGTGCGAGCAATGGCTACCCGTTGCTTCTCACCACCAGATAATTTCAAGCCCCGCTCGCCAACCATGGCCTTTACGCCCTCTGGTAATTGGCTTATAAATGTATCTAAATGAGCAAGTTTAATCGCTTCTCGGACTTGTTCATCATTTGCTTGTGGATTGCCATATTGAACGTTAGCAAACAAGGTATCGTTAAATAACACAGTATCTTGCGGGACAATGCCAATATGTCGCCGTAAACTGTGTTGACTAACTTGGGTAATATCTTGATTATCAATATAAATTCTACCCGCGCTAACATCATAAAACCGAAATAGTAATTTAACTAAAGTAGATTTACCTGAGCCGCTATCACCAACTACCGCCAGTTTTTGACCTGCTTTAATATCAAACGTTAAGCCATTAATGACCTGACGTTTACCGTCATAGCTAAAGGTAACATTTTCAAACCGTACCACGCCTTCTGTCACTTTTAGCTCTGGCGCTTCGTCAATATCGACAATCGCCGGCTTTTTACCGAGCAAAGTAAACATTTGTTCAATATTAGCCATTGACCCTTTAATCTCACGGTAGACAAAGCCTAAAAAGTTAAGCGGCATAAACAGTTGCATCATAAACGCATTAACTAGAACAAAATCTCCAAGCGTCATTTGCTGGTATGTGACTTGATAGGCCGCCATTGCTAGCATTACTGTCATCGACAATGCGATAATTAACGCCTGACCGCCGTTTAAGGCAAATAACGATAAACGGTTTTTAATTTTCGCCTGCTCCCATGTTGCTAATTGCTGATCATAAGCATTCGCTTCATAAGATTCGTTGGTGAAGTATTTAACCGTTTCATAGTTAAGCAAACTGTCGATTGCCCGAGTGTTACTGGAAGAGTCAGCTTTATTGGCCTCGCGAATATAGCCAGTGCGCCACTCCGTGGCTTTAACCGAATAAGCGATGTAACACACCACTGAAATGATCACTGCCAGCGAGAAACTTACCCCGTAATTAATCCCTAGAATCGCAACGACTAGCACAATTTCAAATAACGTAGGAACGATATTAAACACCATGAATCGCATCATAAAACTGATGCCCGACGTGCCTCTATCAATATCTCGAGAAATACCACCCGTTTGGCGGTTAAGGTGAAAATCTAGCTCAAGCTGATGCAGATGGTTAAAGACCTTCAAACCAATACGGCGAATAGCACGTTCAGTTACTCGCCCAAATAAGGTATCGCGAATTTCAGCAAAAATTACAATCGAGAATCTCACCGCACCGTATGCAGCAACTAAACCAATGGGCACTAAATAAATGCTGTTTTTACCGTTTTCATCGAGCAAGTCGACTAAGTCTTTTAAAATAAACGGCAAATAAACACTGGCGATTTTGGTTAAAATTAAACAGCCAATCGCTATAGCAATGCGCAGCTTAAATTCAAGTAGATAAGGCCACAGTGATTTGAGTACTCGCCAATTTATTTCGGCAACGTCAGTTTCGGGGTAATTGCTGCGGCGCATCGTTTGGTTCTTTATTAGGTATTATTGGTAATTAGCCAGTGACTAATCGATATCAATATCATGTTTACCGTGCTGCTTTTTAGCGGCTAAATAACTGGCGTTATCTGGCTTGATATGAACACTGGTATTAACTACTTCTGCCACTTTTACTTTTTCAGCTAGCGCTTTAGCTTTTTTAGGATTATTAGTCAGTAACTTAAGCTCAGAAATATTTAATGCATTTAACATGGCTATTGCATGTTCAAAGCTACGTTGATCGTCGTCAAACCCTAGGTGTTTATTGGCTTGGTAGGTGTTAAGCCCTTGGCTTTGCAAAACATAAGCATCAATTTTGTTGTAAAGGCCTATACCGCGTCCTTCTTGACGCATATACAGAATCACACCACCTTGCTCAGCCATCATGGCAATACTTTCATCTAATTGCTCACCACAATCACAACGCGATGAATGAAAAACATCACCAGTTAAACATTCTGAATGTACTCTTACTAACGGTACTTTCTGGGTTAAATCGGCTTGTTTGAAAACAATAGCAACATGCTCGTTGTCTTTATCAAAACAGGTAAAACTGACAATTTCTGCGTCAATATCGCTATGTGGGCCAACCTTTAACTTCACCCTTGCTCTAATTTGTGACATATAACTGTTAAATCTCTTTTACTTTATCGTTGAGAAACGTATCAACAATATTTGATCCGCGAATTTTACCCCTTGTCAGGTAAAATGGCGAACCTTTATCGTATCAATTTTCAATTCTTTAACTTATTTTTAGCTGGTCTTTAACTGATTATTATAACTAGTAAACTAGCGGCGTTTTTTTTACATAACCAATGAATATAATGCCTTGAGCGCTATAGACTACACTTTATAAAGGTACTATTCGATATGAGGATGTATTTATGAGCGCTATATGGAAAAACCACGCCATGCATTTAGCCAATATGATTAATTGCAATAAAGAGACACAAGCGCACCTTTACTTGGAACAACTCATGCTGTTCCCTGTTGATGTTCAAGACCGAATTATTGAGGAAATCAGTAGCTTAACTCACTGTAACAGTGACGCCGTTGCCGATATTATCTGCAGATACTCAATGCCTGATCTTAAATAGCTAACGACTAAGCTGTAATTCTCTTAACTTTGCAATTTCATCTCTAACCGAAGCGGCTTGTTCGAATTCCAAATTCTTGGCAAATTCAATCATATTTGCCTCAAGCTGCTTAACTTTCTGTTCAATTTCTTCAAACGACATAACGTGTGCAGGCCCTTTACGCTCTGCCACTTTGTTCGCGATTAATTGCTCTTCTGGCGTACTGCCAATATCCATCACATCGGTGATCTTTCTTACCACACCTTTTGGCGTGATATTGTGCTCTTGGTTATATTCATCTTGTTTTGCTCGTCGACGCTCTGTTTCATCCATCGCTCGACGCATTGAGCCGGTAATACGATCGGCATATAAAATTGCTTTACCATTAACATTACGTGCCGCACGACCAATAGTTTGAATCAATGAGCGTTCAGAGCGCAAAAAGCCTTCTTTATCTGCATCCAAAATGGCCACTAAAGACACTTCTGGCATATCCAAGCCTTCACGTAATAAGTTAATTCCCACTAAGACATCAAACTTGCCTAAACGAAAGTCTCGAATAATCTCAACACGCTCTACCGTATCAACATCTGAATGCAGGTAACGTGTTTTAATATTGTGCTCGTGTAAGTAATCGGTCAGATCTTCAGCCATACGTTTGGTTAAGGTCGTGGCTAATACTCGCTCACCAATCGGAATGCGCTTATTAATTTCCGATAATAAGTCATCAACTTGTGTATCAACGGGGCGAACAAAAATTTCTGGATCAAGTAAGCCTGTCGGTCGAACCACCTGCTCTGCCACTTCACCTGAAGATTTTTCCATTTCATAATTACTTGGCGTTGCCGAAACATAAATGGTTTGCGGCGCTAACGCTTCAAACTCTTCGAATTTCATTGGCCGGTTATCTAGTGCTGAAGGCAGTCGAAAACCATATTCCACCAAGTTTTCTTTACGCGAGCGATCGCCTTTATACATAGCGCCAATTTGCGGCACAGTAACATGCGACTCATCAATGATTAACAGACCGTCATCAGGCAAATAATCAAATAAGGTTGGTGGCGCTTCACCTTCGCCACGACCCGATAAATAACGGGAATAGTTTTCGATTCCTGAGCAATAACCAAGCTCAGTCATCATCTCAATATCAAATTGAGTGCGCTGTACAATGCGTTGCTCTTCAATTAATTTATTATTATCTTTTAATTGCTTAGCTCGGTCTTTGAGTTCAATTTTAATTGACTCAACCGCCGCTAAAATTTTCTCACGTGGCGTTGCGTAATGTGTTTTAGGGTAGACAGTGACTCGTGCCAACGTGCGCTCAACACTACCAGTTAATGGGTCAAATTCACTGATTTTTTCCACTTCTTCATCAAATAGCTCAACCCTAAGTGCTAATCGGTCTGATTCAGCAGGAAAGATATCAATCACATCACCACGCACCCGATAGGTTGCCCGCTGAAATGCCACGTCGTTGCGAGTGTATTGCAACTCGGCTAAACGGCGCAAAATATCACGCTGATTAATAATATCGCCTTGGCGCAAATGCAACATCATTTGCAAGTAAGAGTCAGGATCACCTAGACCATAAATAGCAGAAACAGAGGCAACAATAATTACATCTCGTCGCTCTAGTAACGCTTTGGTGGCCGATAACCGCATTTGCTCAATATGATCGTTTATCGAGGCATCTTTTTCAATAAAGGTATCAGTGGTTGGCACATACGCTTCTGGCTGATAATAGTCGTAATACGAAACAAAATATTCCACGGCATTGTTCGGAAAGAACTCTTTCATTTCGCCATAAAGCTGTGCCGCCAACGTTTTATTTGGCGCTAGCATCATGGTAGGACGATTAAGCTTGGCAATGACATTAGCAACGGTAAATGTTTTACCTGAACCTGTAACCCCTAATAAGGTTTGATGGGCTAAGCCGGCTTCAATGCCTTCTAATAATTGCTTTATCGCGGTAGGTTGATCGCCGCTAGGCGTATAATCGGAAACTAACTGCATTGACTTCATGTCGATTGAGCCTCTCCATCAATTTGATGTTGGTTAAACTGGCGGGTAAATGAATAATAAGAAATAAATGCCATGACAACGTTACCTAACAAGGCACCGACAAAAAAGCCTTCAATACCAAAGAAATAACTTCCTAAATACGCCAATGGCACATAGCAAATAAATAATCGAACAACCGATAAAGTTAACGCTACCAAAGGTTTATGCAGCGCATTAAATGAAGAATTAGTTAGAATAATAATCCCTTGCAAACCGTAGCCAAGCGGTAAGGTATAGATAAATAATTTTATTAAATCAGCTACTGCCTGCTCTTTAGCAAACGCATTGGCGATAAATGATGAGCACACAATTAACACGGCATAAATCAACACTTGCCAGATTAATACAAATTTAACTGCCGATTGGTAGGCCTGCTCAACCCGCTCCATTTTACCTGCACCAAAATTTTGGCTAATAAATGGTGGTAACGTCATCGATAATGCAAGTACCACTAAGCTAGCTATCGATTCAATTCGTGAGCCAACACCAAATGCCGCTACTGCCGACTCACCATAGCTAGCAATAATTGCGGTCATAATGGCCGCTGCCATGGGCGTTAACATATTAGCCCCAGCAGCAGGTAAACCAATGTGCAAAATGCCACGACACGCTTTAATAAATGTCTGCCAAGGAATTATGTGGCCATGAATTAATTGGCGCTTTTTAATTAACACGTGTAAGACAAACGCTAGACCGAATATCCAAGAAACAAAGGTCGCATAAGCCGCGCCTTTAACTCCCATCGCCGGTATTGGACCAAAACCAAAAATAAAGGCAGGATCAAGCACAGCGTTTATAAGCCCCGCGCTGCCCATAATAATACTCGGCGTTTTGGTATCTCCTGAGGCGCGCAATATTGCATTTCCTATCATAGGGCCGATTAAGCAAATACTGCCCAAATACCAAATATCAATATAGTCGTGAATAAGTGGTAGCAGGCTTTTATTGGCGCCAAGCAAAAGAAATATTTCGTCAGTAAAAATAAAACCTAATGCTGAAATAAGTGAAACGATTACCGCAGACAAATACATTGCCGAAGTCGCGCTATCTTTAGCGGTTGCTTTATCTTTCGCCCCTAAGTAACGAGCGATGACCGCAGAAGTGCCAATCCCCAAACCAATGGTCAGGCTTATCACGGTAAAGGTAATAGGAAAGGTAAAACTAACCGCTGCCAGTGGTTGTGTTCCCAACAAACCGACGAAAAACGTATCCACCAAATTAAACGTCATTAATAAAATCATGCCGTAAATCATCGGAATCGTCATATTTTTCAAAGTTAGCCCGACAGGATCTTTAAGTAAGTCAGTTTCGCGCTTATGTGCAATTGTGGTCATGTATTGGACAGCAAATTTATTGTTAGCGTTTTAATACAACTATTGTAAAAGATAGTTTTTAGTGCGGCTATCGCTATATGCGATTTCCGAACAATAAGTTTCAACAACAATGTAAGAATTAATGTAATCTCATTTTAGCTATGCCGCTTAGCTATGGTTAAATTAGCAACAAAATAATTTTTGTTAGACTAATCTGGCAAGTAATCACCAAGAAAACTACTTAAAACAACTGATTGTTCATTTAATACGCTTGATGTTGCGTTTTTCACCACAAAAACAATTAACCAACTGTTTTTATTGCACTTTATCGATTTGAGCTATTTTTTAACCATCAGGCTACACCCCCAGTAAAATCGATAACAATACGATTTATTACACTTTCGCCCACACAGTTATCCACAACTTACGTGGATAACTTAAATTTGGCTCAAGTTTTTAAGTGAAAACTTAAATAAACAATTAAAAGTGGGTGAATTCACACCAATTCGTTTACAAAGCAAGCAAACGAATTAAATATTAAAATTTTTGTCATTTTTGTGTTGACACTATCATAATCGGGCTTTAATATTCCGCCCCGTTAACGAGTGACGCACTTGTTAACGGAATAAACACTATTCCCCTGTAGCTCAGTTGGTTAGAGCGGTGGACTGTTAATCCATGTGTCGTCTGTTCAAATCAGACCAGGGGAGCCAAATTTATGATAATGGTTGAAAATATTATTTCTAACGGTTATCAGAGCGAATAGCTCAAAAGTAAAAGTTTATTCCTTATTGCTCTGTTAGTTTGAGCTATGAGGTTGAGAATACTGTTAATCATGTATATCTTGTAAAACAAACCAGTTTATTCCCCTGTAGCTCAGTTGGTTAGAGCTATGAGGTTGAGGGTACTGTTAATCCATGTACTGCTTGTAAAAACAAACGAGATTATTCCCCTGTAGCTCAGTTGGTTAGAGCGGTGGACTGTTAATCCATGTGTCGTCTGTTCAAATCAGACCAGGGGAGCCACTTAAAGAAAGGTCGCTTTTTGCGGCCTTTTTTGCTTTTAGGCGTTTAGTCAATTGAGCATAAAATTGATTAACGCGGTGGACTGTACTTATTCAATCTGACATGTGCCAACTGCTTAAATCAGCTCAATGAAACCAACTAAAGAAAGGTCGCTTTTTGCGGCCTTTTTTGCTTTTAAACGTTTAGCCTAAACCCCCCCCTTTGGTTTGTCTCACTACGACTAATTTCGCACCATTTAGTTACCCAAACAAACGCCTGCTTTATTGTTTGGAGTAATCAGTGCCCCTTTCCATTTAAAAAACAGATAAATAACAGAAAAAATTTGCACATTGCTTCAATATCTTTAAGGTAGATAAAAAACAATAATTTCAAAATGACATGATTGATCAAATAGTTGAGTTAATAGTTGGCAATGTTAACAAGGTATTATGGGGCGAAGGCCAAGTACTCATTTATATTTTAGTATTTGCCGGGCTTTGGTTTAGCTATCACCTTAAATTTGTTCAATTTAATCATTTTCGCCATATGTTTTCGGTGATGAAAAACAGCACCAATGAAGACAAAGCTGGCATCAGTTCATTTCAAGCGTTATGTACCGGTTTATCTGCACGCGTTGGCACCGGCAACCTTGCTGGTGTTTCTGTTGCTATTTCGTTAGGTGGCGCTGGCGCAGTATTTTGGATGTGGGTGATTGCGTTTTTAGGTATGGCCACAGGTTTTGCTGAAAGCGTTTTAGGACAACTTTATAAAGTTAAAGACGATCACGGCGAATATCGTGGCGGCCCTGCTTATTATATTCAAAAAGGTTTATCAAAACGTTGGCTGGCAATTGCCTTTGCTATCTGTTTATTTCTTGGGTATGGCTTCAGCTTTAGCGCTATGCAAGCTAATACTATTACCGATGCGCTTAACCATGCGTTAGATATTCCGCAAGTATACTCCGGACTTATTATCACCCTGCTCGCTGGCGTTATTGTTGCTGGCGGCTTTCGTGGCATCGCTCATTTTGCCGAAAAAGTAGTGCCATTTATGGGCATTAGCTATGTGCTGTGCGCCCTACTTATCACTGTATATAACTTTGAACTCGTTCCAGCCGTATTAGGCGACATTTTTGCCTCGGCATTTGGTTTACAAGAAGCTGGCGCGGGCGCATTAGGCGCTGCAATAAAAAATGGTATTCAACGTGGGCTTTATTCCAATGAAGCGGGTGCCGGCTCAGTGCCTCATGCCTCGGCCAGTGCGTCGCCTAATCCAAACCACCCCGTTGCTCAAGGCTTTGTGCAAATGTTAGGCGTGTTTATCGATACTATGGTGCTGTGTACCTGTACGGCATTTATAATTTTACTGGCCGATGTGCCTATGTCTGGCAATATGGAAGGTATTCGCCTAACTCAAGATGCCATGACCACTCATATTGGTGAAGGTGGTGTTTATTTTGTTGCCGCTGCCATTTCGTTATTTGCTTTTACCTCAGTAGTTGCTAATTACGCTTATGCTGAAAGTAACCTGCATTTATTCCACCTTGATAATAAAACTGGCCGCAGTCTTTACACCTTTAGCTATCTTGCCATGGTATTTTGGGGAGCAAATGCTTCGCTTACTCAAGTGTGGGCTATGGCCGATATGGCGCTGGGCTTAATGACGTTAGTTAATATTTTTGCCATTGTTCAGCTTACCCCAACCATTAAAGCCTTGTATGTTGACTATATGAAAAAACGAACTGCTAATGCAGATATGACACTATATAGCGACCAACTTAGCTATCAAGGAAAGTTATCTAACAATATCTGGCCAACTCAAAATAGTGCTACTTCAACGGGAAATAGCGACACGACCAGTCAAAGTTAGAGTTTTTATACAAATAATTTAAATAAGCTATTGCAATTTAAATAAAAACAACGCATTTTAAAAGCGCGCTTTGTTTTTGAAACACTATCAACAACAGCGTATTGGCAACAGACGGCCCACCGTTTGTGTAATTTCAACCTTAACCCGACATAGCTTAGTTCGCCGGCTATGAAGGATGTTAGGCGAACAATTAAAGCCTGTTAACAGGGCTAAATCTTACAATTTGGAAAAAGGAGTAGCGCTTCAATGTGTTCGATCTTTGGTATTCTTGATATAAAAACTGGTGCAGAGGCATTACGCCCTATCGCATTAGAATGTTCTCGTCTTTTACGTCACCGCGGTCCTGATTGGTCAGGCATTTACTTTAACGACAACGCAATTTTAGTGCATGAGCGCTTAGCCATTGTTGGTACAGAGAACGGTGCTCAGCCACTTTACAGCCATGATAAAAAACATATTCTTGCAGTAAATGGCGAAATTTATAACCATAAAACACTGGCTGCTAACTTAAACGTTGATTACCAGTTCCAAACAGGCTCTGATTGCGAAGTTATCCTGCCACTTTATCAAGAGTTCGGTGCAGACTTTATTGATAAACTACAAGGCATGTTCGCCTTTTGTTTATATGACGAAAGTGAAGATCGCTATATTATTGCTCGCGATCATATCGGTATTATTCCACTTTACACTGGCCGAGATGCAGACGGTAACTTCTATGTTGCCTCAGAAATGAAGGCATTGATGCCTGTGTGTAAAACCGTAGAAGAATTTCCTCCAGGCCATGTGCTTGACAGCAAAACCGGTGAATTACGCAAATACTACAAACGTAACTGGCAACAATTTGATGCCATTAAAGATAACACCACCAGTATTGATAAATTACGCGCAGCCCTTGAAGATTCAGTAAAAAGTCATTTAATGACTGACGTACCATACGGCGTGCTGTTATCAGGTGGCTTAGACTCCTCGTTAGTGTCAGCGATCACCCAAAAATATGCCTCGCGCCGTATTGAGGAAAATGATTTATCAGAAGCTTGGTGGCCAAAAGTACATTCATTTGCTTGCGGCTTGCAAGGCTCGCCAGATTTAGCCGCAGCGCAAAAAGTGGCTGATGCTATTGGCACTATTCACCATAGTGTGGTCTTTACTGAACAAGAAGGTATTGACGCGTTAAAAGAAGTGATTTATCACTTAGAAACTTACGATGTAACCACTATTCGTGCTTCTACCCCTATGTATTTAATGGCGCGAAAAATTAAAGCAATGGGCATCAAAATGGTGTTATCGGGTGAAGGGGCTGATGAAATTTTTGGTGGTTATTTATATTTCCACAAAGCGCCAAACGCTCAGGAATTCCACGAAGAGTTAATTAGAAAGCTTGATAAGTTACACATGTTTGACTGCTTGCGCGCTAACAAGTCGATGTCGGCTTGGGGCATTGAAGCTCGCGTACCGTTTTTAGATAAAAACTTTTTAGACGTCGCCATGCGCATTAACCCTGAAGATAAAATGTGTGGTAACGGGAAAATCGAAAAAGGCGTATTACGAAGCGCATTTAAAGGCTATTTACCGGAAGAAATTCTATGGCGCCAGAAAGAACAGTTTTCTGATGGCGTAGGTTATTCTTGGATTGACGGTTTAAAAACTTATGTTGAGTCGCAAGTAAGCGATCAACAACTGGAAACGGCCAAATTTAAGTTCCCAGTTAACACACCAGATACAAAAGAAGCTTATTTCTACCGCAGCATTTTTGAAGAGCACTTCCCGCTAGAAAGCGCTGCGCAATGTGTACCGGGTGGTAAGTCAGTTGCTTGTAGTACACCGCAAGCATTAGCATGGGACGAAGCTTTTAGCAAAATGGCAGATCCTTCTGGTCGTGCGGTACAAGCCGTACATAACGACAGTTATTAATGGCAATTTTATTGTAGAAAAGGCGCATTAGCGCCTTTTTTATTATACGGTGCAGCAGCTTGCAAACAGTTAGTTGCAAAAATTTTAAGTTAGCGGTTAATTTTTCTGTAATTTTATTTTAAAGTAACTTGCATTAATCGCCCCATTTATACGCCACTATTAGGCAAAAGTTAGGATATACCGCGTTGACCAATCCAATTGATGACAATATTCCAAGTATTAAGCCAGATCTTGATGAAGTAGAGGCTTATCGCAGTACTAAAAGCCCATCTAAAGCTTCAGCTAAAGTTGAGGCTACCAGTAGCACTCGCACGCCAGATACCCCAAAAAAATCATCAACACTCGCCATTCTCAATAGCTTAGTGCTTTATGCTGCATTTGCTGGTGGTGGTTATTGGTTTTACCAACAAGATTTAAAAAGTACTCAAGCGCTACATGCCGCTGAAGAGCGTATTGTTGATCTTGAAAAACAATTATCAGCCACCGATGAAGAAATGGGTGAGTCTACCGTTGCCATGCGCGCTAAACTTGAAGGCTTAATTGAAAAAACCGATAAGCTATGGGATGAAATGGATAAACTCTGGGCTTCGGCATGGCGCAGAAACCAGTCTGAAATAAAAGAGCTGCGCTCAAGTACAATTAAAGCAGAAAACAACCTAAAAACACTGGGAACAGAAGTTGCTGGTAATGATAAAGACATTCGCGATCTAAATGAGAAAAACACCACGTTATCGTTTAGTTTAGATGCATTAACTGAACAACTGGCACAAGCTAAGAACATTCAAACCTCGCTTAACGAGTTAAACAGCAAGTTAGTGAATTTAGAAAATAAATCTTCAAGCCGTGACCGCAAACAAATTGAATTAGCAACCATGGTGGCAGATTTAGATACTTCGGTAAAAATACTGATTGAACGTGGCGAACAGCAAATGGCTAAACCACAGACTAATCAGCCTTAAATGGTTGTTGCAATTATCTGTTCCTGAGGTTTTGATGAATAGTTTTATTTTTTACTTAGGGGACAGTTAAGAGCGTTCTACGAGCATTCACATTGAATTCTTTGTTTGCCAATGGCATACATTCAGTAACACAAACAATATTATAACTTCATGCTTATTGATTACGTATTAATGAGCAAGTACCAATAACTGAAAATTGCTTCATTAGAGTAGCTTACTCAATGGGCTAACGACACCGTTTGCGCCTTGCTGTAAAACATGCGTATATATTTGCGTGGTTTTAACATCTGAATGCCCTAGCTGACTTTGCACGGTTCGAATATCGGCACCCGATTGCAGTAGATGAGTTGCAAAAGAATGTCTTAGTGTGTGAGGCGTAATTGGTTTAGTCAGTTGTGCTTTTAACGCAGCCTTTTTAATTGCTTTGCGCACCCCTGTGGGATAAAAGTGATGCCGTCTAATTTCGCCTGTTTCAGGATCTGCACTTAACTTATAAGACGGAAACAAATATTGCCACGCCAGAGATTTATTAGCTGAAGGATATTTGCGAGCAAGAGCGTTCGGCATCCAAACTCCCGAGTATTGTTCGTTCTTTATATCAAGCTGCAAATAATCATTTGCCTGCATAATCTGACTTCTCAATAAAGGAATTAACTCCGTAGCTAAAGTTACTATGCGGTTTTTATTACCTTTACCATTCCATACACGAATACTTTATAATCGAAATCAATATCTTGAACACGTAACTGGACAGCCTCCATTACACGTAAACCGCTACCGTACATTAAGCCAGCGATTAAGTAATAGCGTTTATCTAAAAATGACATTAACAATTTAACTTCATCGGGTGTCATAACAATGGGAAGTTTTTGCTGTTTTTTACTACGTACAAATACTAAGTCGAGCGATAACTCTTGTTTTATGATGTGTTTATATAAAAATGCCAGTGCATTTAAAGCCGTCGCTTGGGTTTTAGGTGATACATTTTTCTTCAAAACCAAATAGTCTAAATATTTTTCGACCTCGTTATCCCCCATAGATGAGGGGTGCCGTTTGTCGTGATAATTAATAAACCCAGCAATCCATTTCAGGTAAGTGTCAACCGACCGTAAAGAATATTGTTTAGTTAGCATATAGTCTATGATTGAGTTTAAAAATGGTGAGCGTGTTCTCATAATCATTCCATTGAAAAGCAACGACTGTATATACATACAGCTCAACTACTTTGCCCCCATAGTCAAGAAAACGAGTAAATGGGTCGTTTTCTACTTTTTGTCAAAAGGTGATTTTTCTAAATTTAATTATTTAGCAATGGGTTAAGATGTATGTTAAAACTGGTTCAATCAGATAAACGACCCAACTAATGGTAGAAAAACGACCCATTGGGTCGATATTAAATTGTTAAAAATCCTCGCTAGCACATTATGGGTAAGGTGCTAGACTAAGTTTGGATAAAAGCGAAGGAACGTAGTCCTAAATGTCATTGGAAAGCGATAACTTTTTGTGACATGCTTGAAGCGCGGCTTTGGCTCGTTAAATCAGCGGGATTTCAACAGAGACCAAGCAGACGACTTCAAGTGAAGCACATCCCTTTTCATGCTCGGAACAACAGGGGCAGGTTCTTTAAATCTCTTTTCTAGGATTGCCGTAGCGGCACAACCGAGAAGTAAGAGAGTAGTTTTTAACAAGATAATCAACGAGACACGTCCAGCTTGCTTTGCCTTCGGCACTGTAGCAAACTGGCCTTAGCTCGTTATTTTAAGCGTTATGTGGTTAAAAACCTAACCAAACCTTTAAAGCCTCTTATTAAAAATTGCGTGTATCTCTTTTCTTCGTTCGGGCTAGTACCATAATCAATACCAGCATAAAACGGCAATAGCAACAGCAACACAATAAACATAATAATCTTTATCGGCATAAAGCACCACATAACAGCCTGTTCAACTGGATTGCTAACGTTTGCTTCTTTGTTCTCTTCTGGCATATCGTGTCTCCTTAAATACTAGTCTATAATTTAATGCTGGTACGCAACCAGTTAACTTTAGGTTATGACTAGAGAATAAAATACAGTGATAGACAAAGTAATACATGATCTTTTAATTATTTGGGCTACCGTAGATCCCATTGGAACAATGGCGCTCTTTGCTGGCTTAACTGCCAAGCTCTCAGCTAAAGAACGCAGAAAAACTGCATACAAAACTATTATTTATGCAGTGCTAATTTTGGTTGGTGCAATTGTCGTTGGTCAATTGCTTCTTGGAGCAATGGGGATTAGCCTTATTTCTTTTCAAGTTGCTGGAGGGGTAATTCTATTCCTATTTGGGTTGCAGATGGTTTTTTCTAGTGGTACTCAAGAGGAGAGTGGAGAACCACTTCATGATATATCAGTGTTTCCACTCGCGATTCCTGCCACGGCATCGCCAGGAGCAATTTTGGCAGTTATCTTAATAACCGATAATAATATTTATACAATCCAAGAACAGATCGTCACATCAGCTGCAATGCTAGCTGTCTTAATAATTACTCTGATATTGCTTCTCTTTTCGGGTGGAATTATCAGAATTATAGGGAATGGAGGAGCCTCACTCTTAACAAGAATAATGGGTATGATACTGGCTGCTTTGTCAGTTGAATTTATTATGGAAGCTCTCGGTATCGGAAAATGGGTAGGGTCATAACAAACGCATAAACGCGGAACGCCATTCCGCTGGCGCTCCATGTCGTCCGGTTATGCGGGCGTTACCAATATCCTAGTTTGGCACCAATCCGACTGTCAGATTATTTTAATCCTACAATCCGCCTTAAAGTTTATTCACTTACCTTTAGATTAGTAAAAATGCATAAAAAAAACGCCAGCAATTGCTGGCGTTCTCTTTGATTAGATTTTTATTAAGCAACTACTTAAAGTGCGTTAACAATCTCTTTTATTAAGTCCGGTCCTTGGTAAATAAAACCAGTATAAAGCTGCACAAGTGATGCGCCCGCATCCAGCTTTTCTTTAGCATCTTCAGCGCTTAAGATACCGCCAACGCCAATAATTGGTAACTTGCCATCTAATGCTTTGGCTAGTTGTTTAATTACTGTAGTACTTTGGTCTTTTACTGGCGCACCGCTTAAACCGCCCTGCTCATCGCCATGCGGTAAATGGGCAACTTTATCGCGTGCTAACGTGGTATTGGTGGCAATAACGCCATCAATATTATTATTCACTAAGCACTCCGCAATACCGTTAACTTCTTCTTCGGTTAGATCTGGCGCAATTTTCACGGCAATAGGAATATATTTACCGTGCTGTTCACTAAGCGCTTTTTGCTCGGCTTTTAACGCACTTAATAGCTCATTTAATGCATCGCCATATTGTAATGAGCGTAAACCAGGGGTATTAGGCGATGATATATTGACCGTTATATAACTTGCGTATTCGTACACTTTACGCATACAAGCAATATAGTCATCTTTAGCATTTTCTTCCGGTGTATCTTTATTCTTACCAATATTGATACCAAGTACGCCATTAAAGTTTGCTTTACGCACTTGATCTACTAGGTAATCAACGCCTTTATTATTAAAGCCCATGCGGTTAATAATACCGTTTGCTTCAACAAGACGAAAAATACGTGGTTTAGGATTACCCGGCTGTGGACGAGGTGTTACCGTACCGACCTCAACAAAACCAAAACCTAGTGCGGAAAATGCCTGAATACATTCGCCGTTTTTATCCAAACCAGCAGCAAGCCCAACAGGGTTAGGAAAGTTAATCCCCATCACTTCAACAGGCTTGTTCTGCACTTTTTGACGATACAATGCTTTTAATGGCGAATTACCAGTATGATGAAATCCTTTAATGGTTAAGTTATGGATAACCTCGGGATCAAATGAAAACAGCACCTTGCGAATTGCCGAATAAAGCATAATTGTCTCTTATCTCTGCGGCCTGTTGGCCAAGTTAAAATAAAAAGAGTTCCAGCAAGCTGGAACTCATCTAAGTGATTAATGTTTAGTGTACTGAGCTATGCACACTTAATAACATTAGTTCACGTAACGCTACTGAGAACTGAGCAAACTCATGTGTTTGCGATGTTCTAAAGTCAGCTAAGATATGCTGCCAGCGACCTAATGGTTGAGCTATTTCTTCGAACCAAGACGCTAATAAGGCATCAGTATCTTTGCTAGCGGTATCAGATTTTAATGCCACCATAGTTATAGCACGTTGCTGCCAGTCTAACTCTTCTCTAAATGAAGCACGTGCTAGCGCTTGCCAATGATTCGCTACTGGCTGCTTGGTAATTTGATCTAAGAACCAATGCAGATTTAAGCGATCGCCTAGTTTAAAGTATAGCTCTGCAACTAACTCAATCGAACGGCCGTCGTTATCAGCAATTTCCGCAATATCCATTACCGAGAACAACGTGCTTAATTGTGAAATACGCGTGGCAATTTCTTTTGGCACTGACGCATTGACTAAACCAGCTTCAACATGCTGTAACTGCTCTACTTCATCCGCAGCCATAAACTTACTTAAGTTTTTCGCCATGGTTTCGAACGTAGGACGATAGAAGTCGATCGTTTGTTGAATATCCATGCCTTTATCGCGATGTCTTAAGAACCAGCGCGTTGCACGACGAACATTTCGGCGCAGTTGGAACAACATCTCGGTTTGTACTGAGGTTTGAATTTTGTTATCTAATGCGGCAATTGAATCCCACACTTTACCCATTTCAAACACTTCGCTGGCCATAGTGTAACAGTTAGCAATTTCAGCAACATTAGCACCAGTTTCTTCACGCATACGGTTAACAAAATTAAAGCCCATATCATTGCCTAGTTTGTTAGCAAGTTTAGTGGCAATAATTTCAGCACGTAGCGGATGGTCTTGCATTTGCGACGCGTACTTTTCTTGTAACAGTTTCGGGAACGCATTGATTAATAACCGGTTGTGGTACGGATTATTAGTGATTTCTTCGCAAACTAAATCTTCTTTCAGTACCATTTTGCTGTAAGCAAGTAATACTGAAAGTTCAGGACGAGTTAAGCCTTTATTACGTGCTAAACGTTCAGCAATTTCATCGTCATTTGGAATAAATTCTAACGCTCGATCAAGTTTACCAGAGCGCTCTAGCTCGTGAATAAAGCGAGTTTGCTCTTTTAATTGCGTCGCACCGCGCATTGCAGTAATTGATAATGAATGCGTTTGATCGTAACAGTCATCTAAGACGATTTGTGCAACATCATCAGTCATATCATAAAGTAACTTGTTACGTTGCTTAACGGTTAAATCACCATTTTGCACTAACACGTTAAGTAAAATTTTGATGTTTACTTCATTATCAGAGCAATCAACACCACCAACGTTATCTACCGAGTCAGCATTGATGCGACCGCCACTAGCGGCATATTCTATACGCCCTAGTTGAGTTAAACCTAAGTTACCGCCTTCACCAACAACTTTCGCACGCAACTCTTTACCGTCAATACGCAATGAGTCGTTAGCGCGGTCACCTACTTCACCATGAGTTTCTTTGCTGCCTTTAACGTAAGTACCGATACCGCCGTTCCATAGTAAATCAACTTTCATTTGCAACAATGCTTTAATCAACTCATTAGGCGCTAATGTTTGCTTTTGCGTGCCAAGCATTTTCTTTATTTGTGGCGTTAACTTAATTGATTTAGCTGAACGGTTGAAAATGCCGCCACCTTCTGAAATTAAGTCTTTATTGTAATCTTCCCAACTACAGCCAGGTAAGTTAAATAATCGCTCACGTTCTTTATAAGTTGAAGCGGCATCTGGATTTGGATCAATAAAGATGTGCATATGGTTAAAAGCAGCCTGTAAGCGAATATGTTTCGATAACAACATACCATTACCAAATACGTCACCGGCCATATCACCAATACCAACAACGGTAAAATCTGTAGTTTGGCAATCAATATCCATTTCACGGAAATGACGTTTAACTGACTCCCAAGCACCTTTTGCAGTAATTCCCATGCCTTTGTGATCGTAACCTACGCTACCACCTGAGGCGAAAGCATCTCCCATCCAGAAGTTGTATTCTTCTGAAATGGCATTGGCGATATCTGAGAATGTCGCTGTACCTTTATCGGCTGCAACTACTAAATAAGGGTCATCTTCATCGTGACGAACAACACTTAATGGCGGAATAATTTCACCTTGAACAATATTGTCGGTAATGTCTAATAAGCCACGAATAAAGGTGCGGTAACACTCTTTACCTGCTTCAAAAATAGCGTTGCGATCACCATTTGGTAATTGTTTACAGACAAAGCCACCTTTAGCGCCTACTGGCACAATCACGGTGTTTTTCACTTGTTGTGCTTTTACTAAGCCTAAAACTTCCGTTCTAAAGTCTTCGCGGCGATCTGACCAACGTAAACCACCACGTGCGACTTTACCACCACGAAGGTGTACACCTTCTACTTGTGGTGAATATACGAATATTTCAAATTTTGGCAGTGGTAGTGGCACTTCTGAAATATTTTCCGGTAAAATCTTGAACGAGATATATGATTTTTCATCACCTGTTTCTGATTTTTGGAAATAGTTCGTACGAATCGTGGCACTGATCATTTCGACAAAGCGGCGAATAATTCGATCATCATCTAAGTTCGCTACTTTATCTAACGACTGTTCAATATCTTCTTCAATTTTGCCAATGATTTTTTCAGTGCGTTTAGCATCTGGATTAAAGCGAGTATTAAATAAGTTAATTAAATGCTCAGCTAAGTTTGGATAACGGGCAAATGTATCTTCGATATAGCTTTGGCTAAACGTACCACCAATTTGACGCTCATATTTAGCAAAAGCACGTAAAATAGAAACTTCACGGCCGCCAAGACCTGCACCTAAAATTAATCGATTAAAACCATCATCTTCTAAATGCCCAGCCCATACTTTAGCGAAAGCGTCTTGGAACAATAGTTGAACTTCTTCAAGGTTGAATTCACGATCACCCGTTAGCAACATTGAAAAGTCTAAAATCCAACAAGTTTCACTTTCAGAGGTACGAATGGCGTATGGGCTTTCACCGATAACACGAAGGCCAAAGTTTTCTAACATTGGTAACACATCAGATAAGTGTAATGGTTCACCTTTGTGGAATAACTTTAACTTAACAAAGCGACTACCAGCTTTTTCTTCCTGTGGCTGATAAAACAACATCGCCAATGGGCATTGTTCGTCAATTGACTCTAGTTTTTCAATATCAACAATTGCCGTTCCAGGTAACACTTCATCTTTATAGGATTGTGGGAAATGCAAGTATTTACGGCTTAATGCTTTACCTTTCGACTCACCTTTATGAGATCTTAACGCGGCTGATAATTTGTCGTCCCAGCTGCGTGCAGCCTCATTTAAATTCTTTTCAATTTCTTTCACGTTAATGTCTGCTTTAGTGTTGTCAACTCGAACAATGTAGTGGGTTCTTGCTTGAACCGACTCAGAAAAATACGTAGTAAATTCAACTTCTTCCTTACTACCAAATGCTTCTTGCAGTAACTTCTGAGTTTCAATTCTCAGTTTAGTGTTATAGCGCTCGCGTGGTACATAAACCATGCAAGAATAGAAACGACTAAATGCATCGCGACGAACAAATAAGCCAGTGAAGTCACGCTCCTGCATTTGCAAAATGCCTTTAACATTTTGCAATAATTCAGAAACGCTCGACTGCAAAATTTCATCACGCGGATAAGTTTCAAGAATATTGATCAGGGTTTTATAGGCATGTGAGCCAGCGGCAAAGCCTGAAGATTCGCAGACACCAGCAACTTTTGAGCGAACAAGTGGCAAGTCTAATGCACTATTGGTGTAGTAAGCAGAGCCAAACAAACCAACAAAACGCTCTTCACCGATAACATTGCCTTTGTTGTCAAAGCGTTTGATACCAATATAGTCAAGGTGTGCTGGACGGTGAACCCGCGAGCGTGAATTGGTTTTGGTTAAAATCAGTAAATTATCACCTAAGGCAATTTTACGCGCAGCTTCACTTAACGAAGAGATAAGGCGCTTATCAGTACCTTTTGAGTTTTTCATTAAGCCTAAGCTTGAGTCGACATTCGCCGCTAGCGCAGAGTCACCTTTTAAGGTAATTAAATCATAAGAACGATAGCCCATTAACGTAAAGTTATTATTGGCAATCCACTCTAAAAACTCTAATGAGTCTTTCTTTTCCGCATCTGAACAAGGAACATTCGACTTTTTAATATCATCAATTAGGCTTTTAAGCTTTTTAAGCATTGGTTGCCAGTCTGTAACCGTCAGTGCAATATCACTAAAAACTGAATGTAATTCCGCTTTAATTTCAGCTAAGACTTTACTATCGTCTAGTCGATCAATTTCGATAAAAAATACTGTTTCAGTTTTGGCATTTTTAAGCTTACTCGCGCTTGATGCGGCCAAACCAGTAATTTGATTACTCTTATCGCGAGTCACTTGCATTGGACAGTTAATCATCAAGTGTGGTGTTAAACCTTCACGGTTTAAGGCAATACGCAATGAGTCAACCAAAAATGGCATATCTTGAACAATCACTTCAATAATGGTGTGACTGGATTTCCAACCATGCTTAGACACTTCAGGGTTAAATACTTTGATCACAGGAGCATCATCTTTGTGACCATTTAATGAGTTCCATAAACTCATTGTTGCACCGTACATATCGCTGTCGTTACGATGAGCTAAATCTACATTAGAAATATTGCCGTAAAGCAATTGAGCAAATTGCTCAACTAATGGAGCAGTTTCTGCTGGAACTTTTTGTTGAATAAATTGAGCAACGTTTTTTAATAAAACTGAGGGTAAACCGTCTACGAACGCCATGTCGCTTTCCTTATGGATAAAACGCGTTGAATATTTGTTGTAATGTCGTGCATTAATACTTTATTGCGCTATTCAAACTTTCGTGTTGTTTGTCTGACATGAGTGTTTTTTATTATTTTTCTTTTAGCAGCGGTCAAAAACAAAATTACGAATTTTTAAACAATTTGCGCTTAATTAAGTCTATTTACATCAGAATAGACCATGTGGCGTAATTTTATTAAGAAATTTAAGGTATTGCGAGCGTTTTTTTGGTAATTAGACCACTGACAAAGCCCGTAAAATAGAGTTTTGGAAAGGAGTTAATTGTTTATTCAAACTGCTTAAATAGAAAATGGCCTTTCGGCCATTTTCGTGGTTATTTATGCAATTTAAAAATTATGAAGTTTGTTCAATATTTTTTGGTTTTGGCCATAAAAATGCTGCTAATGCAGGAAGCACAATAATTGCTGCCAACATATTCACTAAGAACATAAAGGTCAGTAATATGCCCATGTCTACTTGGAATTTCAATGCAGAGAAGAACCAAGTAGATACACCTATAGCTAATGTGATACCAGTTAACAGTACCGCGCTGCCACGCTCTTGCAATGCAGCAAAGTAGGCTTGTTGTACACTATCACCCGCGTTTAGTCGCCCACTCATGGTTGATAAGATATAAATACCGTAATCAACACCTATACCAACACCTAGTGCGATAACCGGTAATGTTGACACCGTTAAACCGATGTCTAACGCAGTCATTAACCCTTGTGCAAGCGTTGATACAATATAAAGCGGCACAACGACTACGACAGTAGCGCGAATGCTCTTAAAGCTGATTAAACACAGTAAAATTACCGCGCCATAAACATAAAGCATCATAGGTAATTGTGCAGCTTCTACCGCTTCATTAGTCGCCGCCATTACCCCTACTGGACCAGAAGCTAGTTTGAATTGTATATCATCAGTACCAAGCTCAGTGGAAACCGCTTTGACCTTGTCTACCACTCGGTTAATCGTTTCAGCTTTATGATCTTCCAAGAACAAGATCACCGGCATGACACTACAATCTCGGTTTAACAAGCCACTAGTCGTAGGTACACGCGCAATAGATTGCACTAGGGTTTGCTGATTGCGCGAAAGTACACGCCATTTAGGGTTCCCCTCGTTGTAACCAGCATTCACGATTTTAGCAATTGACGCTAGGCTAACCGCTGACTGAACCCCTTTAACGTTTTCCATTTGCCATTGGAATCGATCAATAATGTCTAGATTGTCATATGAAGTACAGGCATCGGCTTGTGTTTCAACAATCACTGACATGTAATCAACACTGATTGCATAACGATCAGTAATGAGGAACGTATCTTGGTTATAGCGCGAATCTTCGTGCAGCGCTGGTGCCCCTGCATGAAGTTCACCTATTTTCATATTTTGCGCATGATATAAACCAAAAAGGTAAAGACCTGCAGTTAATAAAAGGATAACCGTTGCTGGGCCACGCGTGGCTAATGACGCCATCACATGCCACATCGTCGATTTATGCAAACCACCCTGTTTGTGTTTCGGTGCCGGCGTAGCTTTTATATTCATATAAGAAATCAGCACCGGTAATAAAACTAGGTTGGTTAAAATAATAATTGCCACACCAATTGACGCGGTAATTGCCAACTCTCTGATAATGCCAATATCAATTGATAATAAAGTGATAAAGCCGATGGTATCTGACAGTAACGCTACACCGCCTGGCACTAATAAGGCTCTGAAACTATTTTGAGCACCCGCTTTACAGCTAATACCAGTACGCACTTGTTTAACGACTGAGTTAATCATTTGCACGCCATGACTTACGCCTATAGCGAAGACTAAAAACGGTACCAGAATCGACATTGGATCAATACCAAAGCCTAAGCTTGATAACATCCCCATTTGCCAGATAACCGCAATCAACGAACACGCTATTGGTAACAGAGTTAAGCTAATCGAGCGACAGAAGAAAAACACCATAACCGCGGTAATCGCGATAGCAATGGCAAAGAAGGTAACCACACTTTTGGCACCATTGGCTACATCGCCAACCATTTTAGCAAAACCGATAATATGAACAGAGATTTGATCACTTTCATATTTGGCACGCACTTCTTCTTCCAGTTGCTGTGCGATAACTAAGGTATCAAGTTTTTCACCGGTATTAGGGTCGATATCCATTAATGACGATGTCACCATCGCACAACTGTAATCATCAGCAACGATTCGACCAACAATACCGGCTTTTTCGATATTAGCCTTTACAATTGCTAAGCCTTCAGGAGTTGGTTGAAAGTTGGCAGGAATTACAGGGCCACCGGCAAAACCATCTTCGACAACTTCAACAAAGCGCGTGCTAGGCGAATACAAGGACTTCACTTGAATGCGATCAACGCCAGGGATAAAAAACAGCTGGTCGTGTACACCTTTTAACGCATTAAAAAATGTTTCATTAAAAATATCACCTTCAGCATCACACACTGAAATCAAAATATTATTGGCACCACCAAAGTCTTTCTGGTGTTTCAAATAAGTTTGCATGTACTGGTGATTTAACGGGATGTTTTTGGTAAACGCCGCATCTAACCGCAAATTAGTGGCTTGATACAAAAGTACCAATGTCGTAATAGCAAACAACGCTAAGACGAATATTCGATGTCGGAAAATACCTATTTCAATTCTATTGGTTAGGGAATTAATGCTCATAAAACTACTTCGGGATTGTTATTGTTTTTACGCCATCTTCTGAAACAGCGACTAATCTATCTCGATACCAAGTACCTGCTACTAAGGCTTTACCATCAGGTTGAGGGCGCGCGCTAAATTTTTGACCATCATTATCACTGATAAGCAAAGTACCGTTGTTGCCTAGTAATAACACGCGGTCATCTCCGGTTAACACTATATCGTTAATCAAGGACGTAGAATTTGTTTCGATATGCTGCCATGGCGTACCATTTTTAAGGCTTCTAAAAACGTTACCTCTAAGCCCTGCGGTTAATAAATTTCCTTCATGGGTACGGGTAATATCGAAAAATGATCCTTCATAAATACTATCAAACTGCTGCCAGCTTCGACCAAAATCATTACTTTTAGCAATTAAGCCAACTTCGCCCACTAAATACGAAGTTCTACCATCCATTACCATGCGGTTAAAGTGCGGCAAAATGCTGGCGCGCTCGTCTAAGTATGCTTCTTCATCTTCTAATTTTAATTCATTTAAGTAATCGACATCTTCTTCATGCAAAAATTCACTATGGAATTCTTCATTCCAAGTAACACCGCCATCAGTTGTGCGATAAAACATACCGTAAGCACCAATGGCAACACCATGAGTTTTATCTCTAAATACAACATCAAGTAATGGCTTTTCTTTTGCAGGTAAATATTGTTGAATTTGCCAAGACTTACCACCGTCAGTTGTTGCTAATATTACCGCATCGTGACCAACAGCCCAGCCATGTAATGCATCAACAAAAGTCACAGCAGTTAGTGTTGATTGAACTGGTACCGGAAGTTGCTCCCAACTTTCGCCATCGAATGACTTTAAAATATGACCTCTTTCCCCGACAGCCACTAGAAAAGCTTGTTCGATATTATCAATATCTAACAGCAGCGATTTGCTCGCCAGTGGTGCCTCTAACGCAGGCAATGGCTGTGAAACAGCATTGGCCTGAGCAACTAACACACAACTAACAATTGCAGCAATTACACACTTCATTAATAAACCACACTTAAATTTTATATCTCTTATTAAACAAAAACGGCTGACGTATAAGCCAGCCGCTTGTCGCCGTCTTTATTTATTAACGACGACCTTCTCTACGTAATGCCGCTGGCGTAAACTCTTTATCATCCAACTCAGCACTAAAATCGTACATATTTGCTTCGTTATCTAAACCAATGGCTATATAACGACGTGCTTGTAAATCATGGAATACTTCAAGCGTAGACCATTGTGTAGGCACTTCATAGTAATTTAAACCATGAGCCACACCGACACGGTACAGTTCATCACGATTATCGTAAATATCAGTTACCGCAATTTGCCAGCTATCTTCATCAATAAAGAACACACGCTTTTTATAAATATGGCGAGTATCTGATTTTAAGTTAGCTTCAACTACCCATACACGGTGTTTTTCGTAACGCACTAGATCAGGGTTAATATGGCCAGGGCGAACGATATCTGAATATTTTACGCTATCGCTATGTAAGCGGTAATCATTGTATGGAATTAATAATTCCTGCTTACCTTTAAGTGTCCAGTTATAACGATCAGGCGCACCATTATACATATCGAAATCATCAGTAGTACGTAAGCCATCAGATGCTGTACCTGGTGCATCATAAGCTACGTTTGGTGCACGACGTACACGGCGTTGACCAGTGTTATACGTCCACGCTTGGCGCGGTGTTTTAATTTGGTCCATGGTTTCATGAACTAATAACGCAGTACCAGCGATACGCGCAGGCTCAGATACCTTTTGCTTAAACTTAAACAAGATATTAGTTTCTTGTAGCTGCTCAGGATTAGCGCCTTTAACATCGTATGGCAAAATTAATTGCTCATCAAAACCGATATAAGTGTAATCACCACTTGCTGTAGGGGCTACTTGACCACCTTGGCGAGTTAATGCTTCACCACGGTAACGTAAAATATGGTTCCAAATAGCTTCTAAACCAGTTTTAGGTTGTGGGAAAGGCGTGCCGACCGCCGCTTGAGTAATACCATTACCGCCTTCAATTAATTCAGCGCGAGTCGCATTATCAAGCGATGCTTGATAGACATGCTCTGGATAAGAAGCGCTACGACGCGTTTGGTAAACATTCATTTTGAATGTCTCTGGGTAAGTTTCAAATAACTTAATTTGCCCAGGAGTTAAAAACTCTTTGTAGTCCGCAAGATTTTGCGCAGTAACAGTGTATTGCACTTTATCTTGTGGGTATGGATCTGGATGATGATCACCTACTTTATAACCTGCTGGTGCTTGGGTAATACCACCTGTCCACTCAGGAATTGAACCGTCAGCGTTAGCACCGCGAACCGCGCCCATAGGTGTTAGTTCTTTGGTTAATTTTGCCGCTTCTTCTGGAGAAACCTTGGCTAAAGTGGCAGTAGAGCTTAATGCTATTGATACTGCCATCGATAATAATGCGATTTTTTTCATTATTCTGCCTCTTAAATTGAATACTTGATGCTAAAAGAAATGAAGTCACGATCTTCCATTTGGTTAGTCGTGCCTACACCACCAAAGAATGCGTTGTAGCCAAAGTTCGCTGACCAACGGCTTTGGTAATCAAAATCGATACCAAATGCAATTGATTTGCGATCTTCAACAAACAAGAAAAGTGGATCTGGCGTGATCCCTTTAACATCATGTGAAAATACAATACGTGGTGACACGTTAATACCAGCAAATACGTTGTTGTAATCAAGTTTTGCTAGTGCACGGTAGCCCCAAGCAAATTCGGTTGGGAATGGGTTAGTTTCTACACCATCTTGAATAGCTAACTCTAAACCTTCCTTACCTTCAATACCGCCATTACGTGCAGTACCTGGACCATTTAAACGCAAGTCGCTTTTGTTTGGCATATCATTGATATTGATACCGCCAATTTCAAATAAACCTGTTACTTGGCTGGCACCGAAGTTAGGACCAAATAAATGAGTAAGTGTTACTTGCGCCTGCACTGTATCCGATAAAATAAAACCATCTGCTTCTACGCCAGGACCAAATACTGGCATTTGTGAAATACCATCAAGATCAGGACGAATACCGGCATTAGCTAACTGTTGCGGCATTGCAGCAAATAACAATTCAACATCATCAATTTGTAATGGCTCATCTTGACGGTAGCTCATTTCACCAGCAACAGCCGTAGTACCAACTGTGGTATTAAAGCTCAATGCATAAAGCTTGATATCTTCAGGGTACTTTAACAATACCTTAGAAAATGCGTTCAACTGAGCATAGTTGTCTATGTTCATTTCATTTTGTGAAATGTATGCCAAGTCTTGACCAATAGCTTCAGTAGTAAAGTTAGCTGTTACCCCTGAAAATAGTGGACGACGACTATGGTAGTTCATGTGATAGAAACTTAATTCAGTATCATTAAGCTCGGGTAAATACCAAGATAAACGTAAACCGTATTGACCACCATCATCCGGCTCTACCGTTGCATCACCACCAGAAGCTTTTAATGTTAACTTTGTTCCATACGCTAAGTAACCAGCAGATGCTGCCGCAATCATTGCCGGATCGCCAGAGCGTAACATATTGCCAATACCGTTTAGACCAGACAATAAAAAGTCTAAGTCCATATCTGGATTACTTGAAAAGCCTAATTGGATGTTGTTGTAATGACCGCCGTCACCAGCAAAATCATTAGTTGAGAAGTAGCTACCTGGTGCAGGTAAAATGGTTTCTTCCCAATCATATTGATAGAACATCTCAATATTAAAATTCTCTGTCACACCTAATGACGCCCAAACTGCACCGAATGGGATAAAGGCTTCCTTAAGTTCAGCCCCTGGCGCTCTTAAACGAGCAATATCAACTGGGTTTAATTCACTAACACCGTGAGAAATTAATGTACTTTCACCCCAGCTAATTACTTGCTGACCGATACGCAGTGAAAATGGCATTTCGCCAATATCAAAATCACCATAGAAGAACGCATCTAATAAGCGAATATCGCTACATACTTGATCTTTTGCGGTTGAATCACGACATGGATCATTAACTACACCCGAGGTTGGGTTAGTCCATGCACGATCATTATCTGACATTTCAAAGTCGTAGAAATACATGCCTCGGATAAAGACACCCATATTGTCATTACGAATATCTAATTCGTGTGTGCCTTTAAAAATGGTAGAGAAGGCATCGCCAGCATCGAAGTTTAAATTGCCGTTGTCACCATTATTTGAATATCGACCTTGGCCATCCCAAAGTTCAGCACCTGTTGGCTGTGGGTTAAATGCCGGGTGATAACTGCTGAAATCAAAACCATTATTAAGGTTATTGGATTTACCAACATTGTCTTGCCAGTTTCTATCTTCAACACGAATACTAGTACCTAATGAAAAGGTAGAATCAAAGCTGATGTCAAAATTGCCTAATTGGAATTTTGCAGCGGATGCTGTTGGTACACTCATTGCCATTAACGCGGCACTAATACCGAGCGCTAACGGCTTTTTAAAAAACGTTACGCGAGGGCTATGTTTCATTCAATCTCTCCCCAGTCCTGAAACAAAGTATTTTCTACTTCTTATATTTTTTTGATCCCACTATGTGGATTAAACAATAATTGCATCATTTAATTAAAGTGGCAAGCGCTAATAATAACACTGTAGCCACTTAATTTTAATGCCTTTCGTACAATAACAACCACCACTTCAAACATTGTTTTAAACGACCGTTTTAAACACAAGATAAAACGGATGAAAACATCGTTAGTAA
The DNA here is from genome assembly GCF_053470325.1 of Colwellia sp. MEBiC06753. Lineage (NCBI taxonomy): Bacteria > Pseudomonadati > Pseudomonadota > Gammaproteobacteria > Alteromonadales > Colwelliaceae > Colwellia > Colwellia sp. MEBiC06753. The sequence goes on from NZ_JBQMTM010000012.1 coordinate 76,949, forward strand.
GTTAATTTAAGGCATTGCAGGTCAAACCAGTTAATAATACATTTTATCACTTATGGTCTGACCAGCGTTTAAAGCATATGCTCTAAAGCCTATAACTGAGTAATTGAAATAAATTTATTATTTTCAGTTTCTAAGCAAAATTGCCCGCTAATTCCCTGAGCAGTTAAAAATTTTCTCAGATGCATGGCGGGAAATTGAATACGTTGACCATTATGGGCAACGGTAATAATAGTCGATGCATGTCCGCGGTAATAAGGCATAAACTCATCCACGGACATTGATATGGTAAAGTAATATTTCATAATTCTTATTTAAATAGCTTAATTACTTAACTACTTAATTACTTTCTACAGTTCAAATTTACTCAGCTAATGCCGCAGCAAGCTTTTCACTTACATCTTTTGAGAGGTTTTCCTGCTTAGCAATCTCTGCCAATGCATTTTTGATTAAACCTTGGTGGTACTGATCAAACGATGAAAACTGAATTAATGGCGTAATTAATCTTGAAGCCACCTGTGGGTTAAGTTTATCCATGGCAACCACTTGCTCAGCTAAAAAGGCATAACCTTTGCCACTTGCTTCATGAAAATATTGTGGGTTTTGCATAGCAAATGCCCCGATAAGCGAACGCGCTCGATTCGGGTTATTTAATGAGAAGTCACTACGAGCCATTAGCTGAGATAAACGCTCAAAAATACTAGCATCACAAATACTAGCGTTTAGGCTAAACCACTTATCCATCACTAAAGTGTCATTTTGCCACCGCTGTTCAAAATCAGCCAACAGCTTATCGACCAACGCTATCGGGGCGTTTTTAATCGCCGCTTGCACTGCGCCTAAACGCGTTGTCATATCTTCAGCCTGCTGATAACGGGTTAACATTAATGCTTCATGCTGAGGCAATAAAGTTAGGTAGCTTAAACAGCAATTAGCCAATGACTTTGCTGCCACTTGCTGTGCGGGTGTTAACGTCGATAATTCAATATGCGCTTGATAAAGTGCTAGCAGTTGTGTTTCATTGGTTTGTGCAATATAGCGCTTAAGTGCTGTTAACGCCGAAGTTAACTGTTGTGGATTAACATCTGATAATCGCGAAACCATTTCATCAAATGAAGGTAAGGTTAACATTAACGCCTTAAATGCAGCATCATGCGCTGAGGTAATAATGCTTTGTATTAGCTCGCCAAATAATGAACTTGGCGCTGCATTACCGATTGTCGCATGGCTATTCGCCATTAATTTGATGATTTCATCAGACATTAGCTGTTGCGCTGCATCCCAAACACAGAAACTATTTTGGCTAAATTTGACGACGGCTAAAAGTTCTTCATCGGTCTGTGAGAACTTAACGTTAACTGGTGCTGAAAAATCACCTAAGAAAGCAACAACCGGCTGTGATGCGGCATCAAAAATCCAAGTATCTGACGCTTTAGTTAATTCGAGTAAGTGTGACTGTACATTACCTGAGACTTGCTCAATCAATTCAATTTTAATTGGAATATGTAATGGCAACTTTTCAGGTTGCACTTTGCTTGGTGCGATAAATTGTTTAACCGTTAGCGTTAATTGTTGCGTTGCTGCATCAAACGACTGTGAAACGCTTAACTCTGGCGTACCAGATTGTGAATACCAATTTTTAAATAAGGTTAAGTCTTTGTGATTGGCATCGGCCATCGCATTAACAAAATCATCGCAGGTAACCGCCTGACCATCAAAGCGCTTAAAATATAAGTCCATTCCTTTTCTAAAGCCAGCTTCACCTAATAAGGTGTGTAGCATGCGAATAACTTCAGCGCCCTTTTCATACACCGTTAAGGTGTAGAAGTTATTCATTTCCACCACTTTTTCAGGACGGATTGGGTGAGACATAGGGCCTGCATCTTCTGCAAACTGCTGAGCCCGCAATACTTTAACATTTTGAATACGAGTTACCGCAGCTGAATGCATATCGGCGCTAAATTGTTGATCACGAAAAACCGTTAAACCTTCTTTCAAGCTTAGCTGGAACCAATCGCGACAAGTAACCCGGTTACCCGTCCAGTTATGGAAGTACTCATGCGCAATTACTGCCTCAATATTAAAGAAGTCAGTATCGGTAGCACTTTGGTTATCAGCTAAAACATATTTACTGTTAAAAACATTTAGGCCTTTATTTTCCATTGCTCCCATATTGAAAAAATCAACTGCAACAATCATGTAAATATCAAGATCGTATTCTAAGCCAAACACTTGTTCATCCCATTTCATCGAATGCTTAAGGGAAGTCATGGCATGTTCAGCTTTTGCTTTGTTACCTTTGTCGACAAAAATTTCCAACGCCACCTCACGACCAGATTGTGTGATAAAGGTATCTTGCAGCAAGTCAAAATCACCGGCGACCAGCGCAAATAAATAACAAGGCTTTGGAAACGGATCATGCCAAGTAACAAAGTGGCGACCATCGCTTAGTTCACCACGGTCAATTGGATTACCATTGGCTAGCAAATAAGGAAAGTCAGCTTTGGGTGCAATGACTTTGGTAGTAAATACCGCCATCACATCCGGTCTGTCTAGATAATACGTGATACGTCTAAAACCTTCCGCTTCACATTGTGTGCAATAAGCGGCACCTGATTTATATAAACCTTCAAGCGCGGTGTTATTGGCGGGATCTATTTCAGTGACTATGGTTAATTCAAATTCATCCGCAACATTAAGTATGGTTAAAGCGGTATCTGTTACCTCAAAATCTGACTCGGTTAATGTTTGACCATCAATAGCAACACTTTTCAACGTTAAATGCTCACCATTTAATGTAAGGTGCTTTTGTAAAGGTTGTACTTTTTTCACGGTTAACTGGCTAGTCACTAACGTAGCGTTGTCGACTAACTCGAATGTTAGATCGACGGTAGCAATAGAAAAATCAGGCGGTAAGTAATCAGCTAAATATTTTGCGGTAAACTCTGACATAAAAAATTCCCAACAGGATGAAGCATTGAACTTGGAGCGTGTAGCTCTTATAAATGTATCAAAAAAGCCTGCAATTAGCAGGCTTTGAATAATTACCTAGCCAACTTACGCTTGACTAGGCTCTTGAATAGATTCTTGGCTAGGGTTTAGTTTTTTTATTTTAAATCCAATATAACCATAGGTGATGGCTAAAATTGGGTTTATCAAATTAAAGAAGCAATAGAAGATATACTCGTAAGACGTTAGTGCCAACGCCCCCATCATAAAGGCACCACAAGTATTCCAAGGAATAAGTGGTGATGTAATGGTTCCCGAGTCTTCAAGTGTGCGACTTAACATGGTTGGGTGTAAACCACGTCGCTCATACTCTTCTTTATACATGCGCCCCGGCATAACAATCGACATATACTGATCGGCAGTGATCAAGTTTGTGCCAATACAGGTTGCTACCGTACTGGCAATCAAACTACCAACTGATTTCGCTGCTGATAATATAGCGTCAACAAACTTTTTCAGCATACCAAGATGCTCTAACACCGCACCGAAGCTTAGTGCTGTGATAACTAACCAGATGGTATTCAGCATGCTGGACATACCACCTCGGCTTAGCAATTCATCAATTTCACTATTGCCGGTATTAACCACAACGCCATCAAAAAACGCTGTCCACACCACCATAATGGTCGCTTTAAAACCTTGCACGCCTTCTTGTGCCATTGTTGCAATTAATTCCTGCTGAAAAACTACCGCCCAAATAGCACCAATAATCGCACCTATGGCCACGGCAGGAAAAGCAGGCATTTTCTTGTATGCCAAGGTTAATAATACTAACAACGGGATTAAATTTAAGGCTGATATATTGTAAGTAGTTTCTAAAGTAGAGATAAGCGTATCGATACTATTAACGCCCTCTTTCGCTTCAACGCTATGATTAAAACCAATAATTAAAAATAGAATTAGCGCAATCGATATAGAAGGAATTGTAGTCCATAACATATTACGTATATGAGCAAATAATTCAGTACCAGCGACAGCGGGCGCTAAGTTAGTCGTTTCAGAAAGCGGCGAGAGTTTATCGCCAAAATAAGCACCTGAAATTACCGCACCAGCAGTTACTGCAGTCGACATTTCAAAACCACTGGCAATGCCAATAAAAGCAACACCGACCGTAGCCGCGGTTGTCCATGAGCTACCAATACTCATTGCAACGATACCGCATACTAGGCAGGCGGCAGCATAAAACCAACTTGGGTCGATTATCTGTAAGCCAAAGTACACTAAAGTTGGCACAGTACCCGATAATAACCAAGTACCAATAAGTGAGCCTACTGCCAGTAAAATAAGTACGGCTCCTAAAGATATAGAAATACCGTTAACAATGGCTTTCTCTATAGATGCCCAGCTAAAACCGTTTTTAATGCCAATTAAAATGGCGATGCCCATGGCAATCAATAACGCGATTTGGTTAGGGCCGTAAGAAGAGTTATCACCGAAATAAATAACTGCCGTCGATAACATGGTGATTAATGCGACAATTGGAATAAGCGCATCTAACATACTTGGGATTCTAGGCTGCGAATCTTGCTGTTTTGTCATTATCTTTGTATTTCCTAAAATTTTTATTGTTCGCTCAAAAGTCGTGGGATAGTAGTGAGCGGCTCAATAACATGCCTAGAGTAGCTAACGACTGCAAGACATTTTTTAAAGTAATTATACTAGAACTAGTTACTCACTTATAGCATTGCTAAATAACTATTCGTTAATTATGTATAAAAAGCCCATAATGCTGGTAATGGATGACCAAATATTCAATATAAAAAAGCCGCCTATCTGGCGGCTTTTTTAACGCTATTTAATTATTGTTGGGTCACTTTTATTTTTTTGCCACTTTGCCTAGTGCCACTAAATCAAAGGTGATTTTTGCCGTTTCATCTAAGAACGGATCAAGGTCTTCAAGATCTTCTGGAAAATCTTCAATATCTTCAATTGTTTTTCTACCTAGCATAGTCAAGCGCTCATTGGCTCGAGCCAACTGCTTCACTTTGCGCTCTTCACGTTGTTTTTTACGTTCAGCCAAGTTCAGAGAAATAGACTTTTTATCTTTTTCCGCTTTGTATTCTTCAATATCACTTAGCAAATAATTAAATTCATCATTATCTTTAATACGCTCTTGATGTAATGAGTTTAAATACGTTAAATCTGCTGATAAATCATCAAGCTTGTTATATCTTGCTTTAGCAATTTGATCCCAAGGTAGCGCATTTTCTTCTTTGCTTTCACCCCAATCTTCAGGGTCAATAGCCGAAGGGAATGTGATATCTGGCATTACACCTCGATGCTGAGTTGAACCACCGTTAATACGGTAGAACTTAGCAATAGTAAATTGAATACTACCTAACGGCTTTTCGTATAAATCATAAACTCGGCCAAGCCCTCGATGTTGCTGGACCGTGCCTTTACCAAAGGTATGTTCACCAACAATAACACCTCGGCCATAATCTTGAATTGCAGCTGAGAAAATTTCACTGGCCGATGCACTGTAGCGATCAACCATTACCGTTAGTGGACCATCGTAATAGGTATAGCCGTCCCGATCTGCATTAACTTGAACGCGATTAGCACCATCACGAACTTGTACTACTGGGCCTTTATCAATAAATAGGCCGGTTAACAATGTTGCTTCGGTTAACGAACCTCCGCCATTACCACGTAAATCAACAATAACGCCTTCAACTTGCTCAGCTTTAAGTTTATCAAGCTCGGCTTTAACATCTCGCGATAAGTTATTATAGAAACTTGGAATAGTGATTACGCCAAGCTTTTTGCCGGTTTTTTCCAGCTCATTTTCATAATAAACTTCTGATTTTGCCGCGCGATCTTCAAGTTTGATTTTATCGCGAACAATCGAAACTACTTTGATGCTCGAATCATCATCTGAATCAGCAGGCAACACTTGCAAGCGTACATTGCTGCCTTTAGGACCTTTAATTAAGTCGACAACATCATCTAAGCGCCAACCAATAACATCAACAAAGTCTTCTTTATCTTGAGCGACGCCGACAATGCGATCTTTCGGTTTAATTTGCTTAGATTTATCAGCTGGACCGCCGTTAACCACGCTTTGAATAACGGTATAGTCTTCTTCTGCACGCAATACTGCACCAATACCTTCTAGTGACAAGTTCATTTCCATTTGGAAACGTTCAGCATTTCGAGGAGAAAGGTAAGAAGTGTGAGGCTCAACAACGCGAGCAAAGCTGTTCATCACTAATTGGAAAACATCTTCACTTTCACTTTGTTTTAAGCGTTTAATTGCATATTTATAACGCTTAGTTAAAATTTCCTGAACTTTGTCCCACTCTTTGCCGGTAAGGGTTAAATTCAGCGCATCATATTTAACTTTTTGACGCCATAATTCATCGAGTTCAGCAGACGTTTTCGGAAATTCTGCCTCTTCACGATCAAAAACATATTCTTCGTCAGCAGTAAAATCAAACGGCTTATCTAATAACGTAAGTGCATATTGATAGCGTTCAAGTCGACGCTGCAAGTTAAGGTTATACATGTCATAAGCAACGTCTAACTTACCGCGCACCACGACTTGATCAAAATCATCGCGATATTGTTCAAAGCCTTGAATATCAGAGGCTAAAAAAACATTTTTAGCGTAATCGAGCTGCTTGATATAACGATCAAATATTTCACTAGAAAGTGCGTCATCAACTTTAACTTGCTTGTAATGGGCACGAGTAAATTGCGCCGTAATCCGCTTACTTGCCGTTGCATGTTGAGTTTCTGGCGTCAAAGTCGGTAAGGGGTCGGAATCAACAACTTTACCGGCAAAGGCCGTAGTAGAAACTGCAATAGATATGGCGAGTGCGATACGACGTAATTTTAGCATGCCTGTTACCTCAATTATTCTGAGAAAATATTTTGAATGTGAGTTTTAATCACCATTCCTGAATCAAGTTGAACACTAATATCGTCGCCGGCAATCTCAGTAATCGTAGCGTTCATTGGCGCTTGGCCTAGCTTCACTTTTACTTGTTGATTAACTTTTACCGTAGCTGACTCAACTGGCTTTAATGGCACAGCTGGCTTAGCTGCTTTTTTCGGTTGCGACTTAACTGATTTGAACTTCTGATCTTTTGACTTATCACGAGCAGGTTTGTGTTCAGCTTTCTTAGTATTTTTATACGTCTTTTTCTCGCCATTGTCTTGCTGTTTTTTGTTAGCAAATTTATCTTGGCTCTCTTTTAACGTCTTTAACGCATGCTCAGCTTGGGTTTCATCAATCTCTTCGGCATTGCTACCAGTAAGATCAACACGGAAGCTGCCAGCTTTAATCGACTTTAAGTAACGCCATGAGCTAGTGTAATGACGCAGTGCTTGACGTAAGCGAGTTTTACTAACAGTTTCGTCTTCACTTAACTGCTCAGCTAGTTCTTGAAAAATTCCAATTTTTAACGGTTTTACCGGACCTTCTACGCTAAAACACGCCGGAAATTTTTCTGCTAAGTAGGCAATAATTTCTTTACTGCTAGTTCGTTTAGTTTCCATAATACAACTTATTTATCTGTTTACTATTGAATATACTGGTCTCGATTTGACAATACATGTCGACACCAGTCATAAATATCATCGATATCGATATCTGGAAGTTCTTCTTGCCCTATCCAGGTATCCCATACTAAATCAAGTAATTTACTTAATTCTGCAGGGTCGATATCGTCCTCTGCCATATCATAAATTGCGTGGTAGATTTCATTAATGCGCTCTGCCACCAACTCTTCCTCGCCATCCCAGTCGCCAACAACGGCTTCTGAAACAAGGTAGTCATGAATAACAATAAACTCTTTCATTATACTGTAATTTGCGCTTCTAAATTGCTCACTAATTGCTCTAAACCAGCTTGGTCATCTTGATCAAACCGATCAAAATTAACGCTATCAATATCTAGCACGGCAATGACTTTTCCAGCATGTCTAACCGGAATGACAATTTCTGAATTACTGGCGGCATCACAAGCGATATGACCACTAAATTGATGAACATCTGCCACCAGTTGTGTCGCATCTTCAGCCACAGCAGTACCACAAACGCCCTTACCTACTGGAATTCGGATACAAGCAACTTTGCCTTGAAATGGCCCTAAGACCAATTCGTTATCAATTAAGCGATAAAAACCTGCCCAATTAACATAGTCTAAAGCGTCAAAAAGTAGCGCACTAACATTTGCCATATTGGCGATTAAATCCGTTTCATCGGCAATAATTGCACTTGCTTGTGCATTCAACTCACGATAAAACTCGATTTTATCCATAGAACTCATAACTGAACGTTACGCCTTAATTTACAGTCTTTTACTACAGCACTTTAACTTAGTCATTAATTAAGTCATTAATTTAGACCATTAATTACGCCATAGTACAAAAGCGCTAAAGATACCTTGATAGCTCGATAAATTAAAGCATTATTGCCGGATTTGAACGAATTTATTCGCCTGCAACAGAAAATGTTACCGTTACTTGTGCCGAAATACTTTCTAAACCAGCATAGCTGGCAAGTTTTGCAGATGAACCATCGGCTTCGGCAGCCATCATCATACGCGCTGGCGCTTGATAACCATGTTCTTCTAGTGACAACACCTTACCTAAACTTACGCCTAAGTTTTTCGCCAAAAGTTCTGCTTTATTTTTGGCATTAGCAATAGCTTGGGTCAACGCCTGATTATAAAGCTGTTCGGCGTTTGAAATACTTGATTGCACTGGAGAAATACGGCTAACACCTATTTTGGTCAGCTGATCTAATAACTGATCGTAATCAGCAATAGCATTTAACTGTAAGTCAATCACTCGACGCACTTCAAACTCAACGGTATATTCATCGTCTTCTTGCTCAGCAATAGGCAGCTTAACTACAGAAGACTGCTTATTAGCGTTAGCAGGTAAATAAGCATGGCCGACATTCACCCGCTTTTGTTGGTAAATAGGCGATATTGTCATTTGCAATGATTTTATTTGCTGCTCATTTAACCCTAACTTATTGGCTACTTGAATCACCTGTTTAGTTTTAGCATCAACGGTAATTTTTGCTTTTTGCGCGACCTTATGTCGTTCAGATACGGTTACCGATAACTTGAACTGATCCGGCGTTTGGTTAATCGTTGCTTTGCCCATAACTCGAATGCCTTCGGCGTTGGCAGTAGCGCTGACATACACTAATGCAGTGGTAACACTTGCGATAACTAACTGTTTAAACATACGCTTCCTTTAAATGACTTTTTAAGCTGGTAGCAGAATTAACAAACCAAGGCTGAACCTAAACTTAACGTTTCACACGCTGTTGTAAATATAGGTTAGATCATAACACGCAGACATGAGGTGCTTTATGACAAATTTGTAACGAGTAATCGCAATGTCTAGGCAATAAAAAAGCAATGACGCTAACCTAATAACTATAACTGCTCTTTTGCTTACCATTGTATTTCAAGCTATAAGGCTAGAATTCCCATCTGCCATTAACTGCAATTAAGGGGCTATTAAAAGCTATCACCAGGAATTCTTACCCAACCTTCCATTAATACGCGAGCACTGCGACTCATAATGGCTTTGTTCACTGTCCATACGCCATTATTTTCACTGGCCTCAGCACCAACTTTTAATGTACCTGATGGATGACCAAAAACCACTGACTCTCGCTCGCCGCCGCCAGCAGCTAAGTTCACTAAGGTATTTGGAATAGCTGCTGCTGTGCCAATAGCCACAGCTGCTGTACCCATCATCGCATGGTGTAATTTACCCATAGATAAGGCGCGAACATTTAAGTCGATATCAGTATCGCTAATCGCTTTACCGCTAGCGGCATTGTATGGCGCAGCTGGCGCAACAAAAGCAATTTTAGGTGTATGCTGACGCGCCGCAGCTTCGCTAACATCACTAATTAACCCCATTTTAACTGCGCCATAAGCGCGAATAGTTTCAAAACGTGCTAATGCTTGCTCGTCATTGTTAATCGCATCTTGCAGCTCAGTACCGCTATAACCGATATCTTTTGCATTTAAAAATATCGTTGGAATACCCGCATTAATCATGGTCGCTTTAAACGTACCGATTTCCGGCACTTCTAATTCATCTACAATATTTCCGGTTGGGAACATAGCTTCAGAAGGATCAACTGGCGCAATAAACTCTACCGGCACTTCTGCGGCAGGGAAAGTGACACCATCAAGTTCAAAATCACCGGTTTCTTGCACTTGGCCATTAGTCATTGGCACTTGAGCAATAATGGTTTTCTCGATATTTTTCTGCCAAATACGTACTGTACATACGCCATTTTCTGGAATACGCGATGGGTCAACCAAGCCTGAGTTAATCGCAAATGACCCCACAGCTGCGGTTAAATTGCCACAGTTACCAGACCAATCAACAAAGGCTTTATCAATCGCCACTTGACCAAATAAATAATCAACGTCGTGATCAGCTTGTTCACTTTTTGCTAAAATCACGGTTTTGCTGGTACTTGAAGTAGCGCCGCCCATACCATCGGTTTGTTTGCCATATGGATCTGGTGAGCCAATAACGCGAAGCAACATATTATCACGCGCTTCACCCGGTACCTGACAACGCAGGGGTAAATCAGTTAAGTTGAAAAATACCCCTTTCGAAGTGCCGCCGCGCATATAAGTGGCAGGAATTTTTACTTGTGCAGGAAATGTCATAATTTCTTCCCTAATTCGCTTCATAAATTTCGTTTGTGCTGTGTTGATTAACGTCACATAGAAGTCTATGTTCCTTTTAATCGCCTTGCCCAAACGCTATTTATATTGCGATCTTCTAAATTGTTTAAAATAAAAGGCAACTTAAGTCGCCCTTTTACAATATTTTTCTTCTGTTGAGTTGATGTTTTAACGAGAAATTTTGGCACTTTTCTAAAGCTAAAATAGCCGTTCAAACATTGACTCTAAAAAGTGTCACGCATTAGTGAGGAAATTGAGTTTTGGGCTAGGAAGAAGCGCGCAGTGTATAACTATACGTGAGCACTTCTAACAACGCACACAGCTCAATTAACCACTTAGGCGTTAGACTGTAAGAAGTCTTGGGCAAACTTTTGTAGTACCCCGCCTGCGGCGTGAACGACAACTTCTTCAGCGGTATCTAAACGACACTTCACTGGAATTTCTACCACTTCACCATTACGACGCGTCATCACAACTTTCATCGCGCCACCTGGAGAGGTTTCGCCAACGACATCATAAGTTTCAGTACCGTCAATATTATAGGTATGACGAGTGTCACCATTGATAAATTGTAATGGCAATACGCCCATACCAATTAAGTTCGTACGGTGAATACGCTCAAAACCTTCAGCAACAATAGTTTCTACGCCAGCTAAACGTACACCTTTTGCTGCCCAGTCACGACTAGAGCCTTGACCATAGTCAGCGCCAGCAATAATAATTAGTGGCTGCTTACGTTCCATGTAGGTTTCAATCGCTTCCCACATCCGGCTTTCAACGCCTTCAGGTTCGATACGCGCTAGTGATCCTTGTTTGACTTCGCCGTTATCATCACGGCACATTTCGTTAAACAATTTCGGGTTAGCAAATGTTGCGCGCTGCGCGGTTAAGTGATCACCACGGTGTGTTGCGTATGAATTGAAATCTTCTTCGGGTAAGCCCATTTTATGTAAATAAGCACCGGCGGCACTATCAAGCATAATGGCATTTGATGGTGACAAATGATCGGTAGTGATGTTATCGCCTAATACCGCTAGTGGGCGCATACCTTTCATAGTACGTTCACCTGCTAATGCCCCTTCCCAATATGGCGGACGACGAATATAAGTACTCATTTCGCGCCAGTTATATAATGGGCTTTCAGCTGGTTCAAATGCGCCTAAATCAAACATCGGTGTGTAGATTTTCTTAAACTGCTCTGGTTTAACACACGCTGCAACAATGGCATCGATTTCTTCATCTGATGGCCAGATATCTTTAAGGGTAATATCGTTGCCATTTTGATCTTGACCTAGTACGTCTTGTTCAATATCAAAACGTACCGTACCAGCAATGGCATAAGCCACAACTAATGGCGGCGACGCTAAAAATGCTTGTTTGGCATATGGATGAATACGACCATCAAAGTTACGGTTACCTGAAAGTACCGCCGTTGCGTACAAGTCACGATCAATGACTTCTTGTTGAATGACAGGGTCAAGCGCACCCGACATACCGTTACATGTAGTACAAGCATAAGCGACGATACCAAAGCCAAGTTTTTCAAGCTCTGGTAATAGCCCCGCTTCTTCAAGGTATAATTTTGCTACTTTTGAACCAGGGGCAAATGAAGACTTCACCCAAGGCTTACGAATAAGGCCAAGCTCATTAGCACGTTTAGCTAATAAACCTGCTGCTACTACGTTGCGAGGGTTAGAAGTATTGGTACATGAAGTAATCGCGGCAATTATTACCGCACCATCTGGCATTTGGCCATTAGCTTCTTGTGCTTTACAGCTATCTAAATCTTTCGCAATTTCTTTGGCGGCTAAATCAGCGGTTGCTAAACGACGGTGTGGATTTGATGGACCCGCCATATTGCGACCAACCGTTGATAAATCAAACTCTAACACGCGAGCATATTCGGCATTTGCTAAATCATCAGCCCAAAGACCAGTATGTTTAGCATAAGTTTCAACTAATGCTACTTGCTCAGGTTCACGACCGGTAATTTTTAAGTAATCAATGGTTTGTTCGTCAATATAGAACATACCGGCTGACGCGCCATATTCCGGTGTCATATTAGAAATTGTGGCTCTATCACCAATAGATAAGCTGCTAGCACCTTCACCGAAGAACTCTAAATACGCACCAACCACTTTTTCATTACGTAGAAATTCAGTGATTGCTAACACGATATCGGTAGCAGTAATGCCCGGTTGACGTTTGCCGGTAAGTTTTACCCCGACAATATCAGGTAAGCGCATCATTGATGGACGACCTAACATTACAGTTTCAGCTTCTAGGCCACCAACACCAATAGCGATAACGCCAAGTGCATCAACATGTGGTGTGTGTGAATCGGTACCAACACAAGTATCAGGGAACGCAACGCCGTCACGCGCCTGAATCACTGGTGACATTTTCTCTAAGTTGATTTGGTGCATAATGCCGTTACCCGCAGGGATAACATCAACATTTTTAAAGGCCGTTTTTGTCCACTCGATAAAGTGGAATCGGTCTTCATTACGGCGATCTTCAATCGCGCGGTTTTTTTCAAATGCATCGGGATCAAAACCTGCTGCTTCTACCGCTAACGAGTGATCTACAATCAGCTGGGTTGGCACGACAGGGTTAACTTTTGCTGGGTCGCCACCTTGTTCGGCAATAGCATCACGAAGACCAGCAAGGTCAACTAACGCGGTTTGGCCTAAAATATCATGACAAACAACACGTGCTGGATACCAAGGAAAATCCAGCTCTTGTTTGCCTTCAATAATTTGTTTTAATGAATCGGTTAACGTTTCAGGATCGCATTTACGTACTAATTGCTCAGCTAATACGCGCGAAGTATAAGGTAATTTTTGATAAGCACCAGGCTGGATTTTTTCAATCGCTTCGCGAGTATCGAAAAAGTCGATATTAGCGCCAGGTAGCGGTTTGCGGTAATCGTAGTTCATAACTTAATCCACGTTCGTTGATTAGTATTCGTTAATTGGTCAAAAAGCGCTTTACCCTTTCAGCAAAGCGCTTTGCATTAAATTGCACTTATTTTACATCAGCAAGTGATGTTCACTTTGTTGCGCTACTAACATTTCACGAACAAAAGTCATCAGCGATTATCGTTGTGCAATTGGCTGTACTTTACGAGGCTCAACACCAATATAATCAGCACTTGGACGAATAATACGGTTATTCGCACGTTGTTCCATTACATGCGCAGCCCAACCTGTTAAACGTGAACACACGAAAATTGGCGTGAATAACTTAGTTGGAATGCCCATAAAGTGATACGCCGACGCATGGAAGAAGTCAGCATTACAGAATAACTTTTTGGTATCCCACATGTATTCTTCACACGCGACAGAAATATCGTAAAGTGAAGTATCACCAAATTCATGCGCTAATTTTTCAGACCATTTTTTGATAATCACGTTACGCGGATCTGACGTGCGGTAAACAGCATGACCAAAGCCCATAATTTTTTCTTTACGCTCTAACATGCCAGCCATTTGCACTTTCGCATCTTCTGGTGACGTGAACTTTTGGATCATGTCCATTGCAGCTTCATTCGCGCCGCCATGCAATGGACCACGTAATGAACCAATTGCGCCAGTAATACATGAGAACATATCAGAAAGCGTTGATGCACAAACACGGGCAGTAAAGGTTGACGCGTTAAACTCGTGCTCTGCATATAGAATTAATGACACATCAATTACGCGGCGATGTAATTCAGACGGTGTTTTACCAGTTAATAATTTTAAGAAGTGACCACCGATCGTATCTTCATCAGTGACACAATCAATTTCAACGTTCTCATGTGTAAAACGATACCAGTAAGTCATGATCGCTGGGAAAGCAGCTAATAGGCGGTTCGCCGCTTTATTTTGCTCAGAAAAATCAACTTCTGGTTCTAAATTACCTAAGAATGACGCACCGGTACGCATAACGTCCATTGGATGAGCATCAGCAGGAATACGTTGTAAAACTTCTTTAAGCGCTTGTGGTAAATCGCGCATACCGTTTAATTCAGTTTTGTAAGCATCTAATTGTGCTTGGTTTGGTAATTCACCATTAAATAAAAGGTACGCCACTTCTTCAAACGTCGCGTTGTCCGCTAAGTCTGACACATCATAACCACAGTATGTTAAACCACTACCTGATTTACCAACTGTACATAATTTCGTTTCACCTGCACTTTGACCGCGAAGCCCTGCACCACCTAATTTTTTATCTACCATTTTTAAATTCCTCAAATTTTTTACGCTAGTAATTGTTCTAGTTTTATCGTTTATCTTGAATGATTAATCATTTGTCATTCGCCAGATGCCATTCGTTAGAAAAATTGCAGCTAGTTGGCTTGATAGCTAGGAGAACACGCGCAACTTATAAAGATAAGTGAGCATGTTCGACAACGTTAGCCAGCCAAATAGCATAATTTTGCAACGAATTATTTGTTTTTGCCTTCAGCGAACAGGCTATCAAGTTTTTGCTCGTAATCGTGATAACCAAGGTAATCGTATAATTCCATACGCGTTTGCATGTTATCGATTTCTGCTTTTTGGTCGCCATCACGTAATAACGTTTGGTACACCGACTCAGCAGCTTTGTTCATGGCACGGAACGCTGATAATGGGTAAAGCACCATGGCGCAGCCCCACTCACCTAATTGCTCTTTATTCCAAAGTTCAGTTTGACCAAACTCAGTAATGTTCGCCAAAATTGGTACATCTAACGCTTCAGAGAATGCACGGTAATGCTCTTCTGTTTTTACCGCTTCAGCGAAAATACCGTCAGCGCCAGCTGCAACATATGCTTTAGCACGTTCAAGTGCCGCTTCTAAACCTTCTTGTGCAAAAGCATCGGTACGCGCCATAATAAAGAAGTCTTTATCGGTACGGGCATCAACGGCAGCCTTAATACGATCAACCATTTCTTCAGTAGACACGATTTCTTTATTTGGGCGATGACCACAACGTTTTTGCGCCACTTGATCTTCAATATGTACTGCTGCTGCACCTGCTTTTTCCATATCACGAATGGTTTTGGCAATGTTAAATGCGCCGCCCCAACCAGTATCAATATCCACTAACAACGGTAAGCTAGAAGCAGAGGTAATACGTTGAACATCAGCAATTACATCATTTAATGAGGTCATGCCTAAATCCGGTAAACCGTAAGAAGCGTTTGCTACGCCGCCACCTGATAAATAAATCGCTTGATGACCAATTTGCTCGGCCATCATTGCGCAATAGGCATTGATTGTGCCGACAACTTGTAGTGGCTTGTTGTTTTGAAGTGCTAGTCGAAACTTAGCACCAGGTGATAACCTTTCTTCAGTAGATAAGTGTCCAGACATATAAACGTCCTCTTATGTTGTTGGTTGCTCTTGATTTTTTTGAGCAATTTTAAGTTCAATATTTTTACGAGACGCCGCGATATGACGTCTCATGAGAATTTCTGCTAATTCACCATCACGATCAGCAATGGCTTCTAAAATACGGGAATGTTCGTCAAATGCGCGGCTGGCTCTTGGGCTATTCATGCCGAATTGGCAACGATACATGCGCACTAGGTGATATAGCTGACCACATAAAATATTAATCAGCTCTTTATTATGGCTGCCAAGAATGACGGTGTAATGAAAGTCTAAATCACCTTCTTCTTGGTAATAGGCGACACCGTTTTGTAAATCTTTATCTTTTGCGTGCTGCGATAAAATTGCCTGTATTTGAGCAATTTCTTCTTCAGTCATATTCTGAGCAGCTTGTCGACACGCCATACCTTCTAGCGCTTCACGAATAACATAAATATCTAACAAGCCTTCAATGGTGCATTCCACTACACGGCAACCAACATTGGCTTTACGCTCAATTAAATTGCACTTTTCTAGTCGATTGAGGGCATCACGTAGTGTAGAACGGCTGATTTGAAATTTTTTGGCAAGCTCTGGCTCACTAATTTTACTGCCAGCTTTAATTTCGCCTTCAACAATAGCGGTTTGCATTTGAACAAATATTTTGTCTGCCGTGGTAATTGGCTGTTGTTGAGTTGGATTGACAAGCATAAAAATTGTCGACAATTAAAAAACTGTGCAGCAAGTATAACCACTTAAATATCTATTTCAAGTAAGAATAGAAAAAATTGTCGACAATTTCGGTTTGAATTATCAAGTGCTTGATATACGAGGGATTGTTTTTTCCAAAGTTAAAGCGTTATTTAAGCCTAAAGATAAGTCTTAACCAAAAAACCAATAGCAAACACAAATAGAAGCAAAAATACCGGCAAAATCAGCAATCAAGCCGCAAGATACCGCATGACGAGTATGGCGTATGCCCACCGAACCAAAATACACTGCCAGCACGTAAAACGTCGTTTCGGTAGAGCCTTGAAAAATCGACGATAACCGACCGACGAATGAATCGGCACCATAAGTATTCATGGTTTCAATCATCATAGCGCGCGAACCTGAACCACTTAACGGCTTCATTAGTGCCGTTGGTAACGCATCTACAAACGCAGTATTAACCCCCAAGAATTGGAAGCAAACACGGAAAATGTCGACAATCATCCCTAAGGTGCCGCTGGCTCTTAAAATTCCTATCGCCACTAACATTGCCAGTAAATAAGGAATAAGTTTAATACTGGTTTCAAAGCCTTCTTTAGCCCCAGCAATAAATGCGTCGTAAACATTTACCTTGCGCCACATAGCCACGGCTATAAAAATTATGAGGGTAAAGAAAATTAGCGAATTACCTAAAAGTGAGGATTGCTGAGACAATGCTTCAGCACTTAACTGGGCAAAGTAAATAATTAAACCTGACAGCAAAGCAATGCCGACACTGAAGTACATCAACACCACTTTCTGCGCCAACTGAATTTTTTGCTTATAGGCAACCGCTAATAGCCCGGCAAAACTTGAAGCAAAGGTTGCCAATAAAATAGGAATGAATACATCAGTTGGGTTTACAGCCCCTTGCTGGGCGCGATAAACGAACACAGCAATTGGAAATAAGGTGACTGAACTGGTATTGAGCACCAAGAATAAAATTTGTGCGTCGCTGGCGGTATCTTTTTTCGGATTTAAGCTTTGCAAGTCCTGCATTGCCTTTAAGCCAAGTGGCGTGGCGGCGTTATCAAGCCCGAGAAAATTAGCACTTAAATTCATAGTCATTGATCCCATAGCGGGATGACCTTTAGGCACTTGCGGCATTAAACGCTGAAACAGCGGCGAAATCCAGTGGGCAATTTTATCGATAACCCCAGCCTTTTCGGCAACTTTCATCATGCCAAGCCAAAAACTTAATATGCCAATTAAGCCAATAGCAATGTCAACCGTCACTTTTGACATGTCAAAAATACTGTTAATTAGTCGAGAAAAAATATCGCCATCAGCTAAAAATAGCCATTGGTATAGAGAGGAGAATAACGCGATAAAAAAGAAACTGATCCAAATACGATTTAACAAAACTATTATCTTTTGATTATTTTTATGGGAACCATCATGGCATAAATTAGCCGCCACGCCTAGCTATAGACAACATGTGATTAAGCTATGGGTAAGCAGTGCAAAACCTAGGTACACCCTGTTATTAAGTCAACGAAAATATATTTTTTTTAATAACAATAACAATAAGTTAAAAATTAATTTGTTTTTTCTAGCAAAGCTGGAATATTGCACTACAATTATTACATTAGCTCAATATTTAACCACTGCTCGCGTTTGATATTAGTTAATTAGCGCAAGGCTCAACTCCTTTGAGCCATTCCCCTGGAACCCGAAGCTCTCGATTGTTTCGGGTTCTTTTTTATCCTTAATCTCACCAATTAAAAATTAAATAAACGATTAAAGTTATTGCTTGATTGCTCGGCAATTTGCTCGACTGATGTGCCGCGAATGCTGGCAAGATGTTTGGCAACTTCGACAACATAGGCCGGTTGATTTTGTTTACCGCGGTGCGGAACTGGCGCTAAATAAGGCGAGTCGGTTTCAATTAAAAAGCGATCGGCTGGTACTTTCTTGGCGACCTCGCGCAGTTCATGAGCGTTTTTAAAGGTAACAATACCGGAAAATGAAATATAAAAACCTAAATCAATCGCTTGTTTTGCCATTTCCCAGCTTTCAGTAAAGCAATGTAGTATACCCCCTACCTGCTCTGCTTTTTCAGCAATTAGGCTGTCGATAGTATCTTTTCGCGCATCGCGAGTATGAATAATCAGTGGCTTATTAACTTCTCGCGCCACTTGAATATGTTTAACAAAGGCATCTTGCTGCAGCGCTTTAGTTTCAGGCGCGTAGAAATAATCCAGCCCTGTTTCCCCAACAGCAATCACACGCTCGTGTTTTGACAATTCAGCTAATTGGTCAATGGCTGTTACATGTTCTTGATTAAGTGGGTGAACACCACACGAAAGGTAAACATTCTCAAAGTGGCTGGTTTTCTCAACCATTGATGGAAATTCTTCCAAGGTGACACTAACGCAAAGCATCTTACTGACGTTTGCTGCTTTTGCGGCATTAACAACATTGGCAATACTATTATCAAACTCGGATAGATCTAAACGATCTAAATGACAGTGGGAATCTATAAACACTAAAAACCTATTTCAAAAACTTATTCTTTAAATTAATTAAAAACTAATAATACAAACTTACATGGTGAGCGTAGGCTCAGAGGAATTTAAATGGCGAGCGATCATTTTTTCTATTTGTGCGCGCACATTTTCTGGATCTTCAATAAAGCTAACGCCTACCCCAGGAGGGGTACCATTTTGTGCGCCAACAGGGGTTAACCAGCAAACAACGCCCTTAACCGTTGATTTTTCCAACGAGTCAGGTAATAACACTTCTAGCTCAATTTCGGTGCCTAATTCAAAGAACTCTGGAGTGCGAACAAACAAGCCACCTTTTTTCAAAAACGGCATATATGATTGATATAAATCTCGCTCAGAGACAAATTCTAAATAAAGACTATCCATGGCACCTCTCGTAGTCAGTCACTTGATTTAAAAAATTAATGGCAAGTTGCTGTTTTAACATAGCTGCATTTGCCTGAGCAAGTTCACTTACCTGCTGATTAAAGCTTAATACTAACTGATAAAGCGCTACGAGCGTATGCATTTCTATAGCATTTTCTGCCACTTGCCAAAAGTTTCCCTCGCTTTGTGGCAATGACCAACCACTTTTAGCCCGCATAAGCGTGCTAATAATACGCTCTAACCATAATATTGAGCGATCATTTGCCATTAATTTCTGCTCAAAATGGCTAAAGGGCTGGGTATTTTGCTGCCCTGCTAAACAAAGCTGGGTAAAACTATCAAGAAACTGTAGGAATTCATTTTTTAATGCCGAGTCTTCAAACTCTGGCATATAACTGTAGTTAGCGTAAGGCTCTGCAGTATTGTCTTGCCGAAATTGTGATGCCAGTGTTGCTCGAATATCAATGAATTGACAACGACTAATAATGGTTGGCAATAGCAAATCAATATTTTCAGTGGTTAATATTAAAATGTTACCAACACTTGGCTCTTCTAGCGTTTTTAACAGTGCATTAGCTGCTGCCACTGTCATTCGCTCAATATTATTTAGCAACACCACTTTACGACGGGCAATTTGTGGTGTGGTTTCCAAAAAGCGTGATATACCACGTATGCTATCAACACTGATTGTCGACTCTGAATTATCGATAGTGATGACATCAGGAAACGTTTGGCTGCGTAATAATTGACAGTGCTTACATTGTCCGCAGGCCTGATAATAATTTTCAGCTTGCAAGCGAGGCTCAAGACATTGTAATAGCTGACATAGCCAATTTGCGATGCTGGCCTTGCCCTTACCTTTGGTACCATTAAATAAAATGGCATGAGGTAGGCGCTGATCGGCTATTTGTCTTGATAACTGCTGTTGATGGGATAACAGCCAGTTTCCAAGACTATTTGCTGACTTATTTGCAGAACTATTTACTGACTTATTCACTGGCACAGCACTACTCACGATCTAAGACTCATGTTTCTCAATAAACTGTTGAACAACCGCAATGATATCTTGATGCACTTTTGCCATTGACTGGCTTGCATCAATAGTGACAATGGTTTTATCTTGTGCCGCTAAACTAACATATTTATTGCGTACTCGCTCAAAGAAATCCATCTGTTCAAGCTCAATTCTGTCTAACTCGCCACGAGCTTTTGCCCTTGCTAGCCCAACAGTTGGCGCTATATCTAGATAAAGTGTTAAATCGGGTTTAAAACCTTTTAAGGTAATATCTGCCATGGTTTTCATCACTGAATCACTAATATTACGACCACCGCCTTGATAAGCTTGTGAAGATAAGTCATGGCGATCGCCAATCACCCACTTTCCATCGTTAAGCGCAGGTTTGATGACATTCACCAATAGTTGCGAGCGGCTAGCGTACATTAACATTAACTCAGTTTCTTCGGTCAGTTTTTCGTCATATTTCGCCGATTTAACAATATCGCGTAATTGCTCGGCTAACGGCGTGCCACCAGGCTCTCGCGTTTGAACGAATTCAATTTGGTGTTTTTTTAATAGCTCAACAACTACATTGATTGCTGATGACTTTCCTGCGCCTTCCATTCCTTCAATAACAATAAACTTACCTAAATTCATTACTGCTGTCCTAATTGATATTTTTTTACGGCTTTATTGTGCTCAGCCAGCGATGCTGAAAAATAATGGCTACCATCACCTTTACTGACAAAATAATAAAGATCGGTATCATCTGGCTGAAGCGCCGCTTCTATAGCGCTAATACCAGGCATCGCAATAGGTGTTGGCGGAAAGCCATTTATCCGATAGGTATTATACGCAGTTTTCTCTTTTAAATGTGCCCGAGTAATATTGCCTTGATATTTATCGCCTAAACCGTAAATCACCGTGGGATCGGTTTGAAGGCGCATATTTTTTGCGAGGCGATTAACAAACACCGAAGCAATTGTTGGTTGCTCGGCAACTATACCAGTTTCTTTTTCAATAATAGATGCCATGATCAGCGCCTGATAAGGCGTTTCATAAGGCAGCCCCACTTGACGCTTTTCCCACAAACTTGTTAATACTTGCTGCATTTTATTGTGCGCGCGTTTAAGAATATCAATGTCTTTAGTGCCTAATGTATAGGCATAAGTATCAGGAAAGAACCAGCCTTCAGGGTTTGACTGACTAATTCCCAAATGCTGGGCAAGTGCTTCTATATTATCCGTTATTGGTGTTTTGATAATATGCGGTTGAGTCGACAATTGTCCTAACCAGTCTTTTAAGGTACTACCTTCAACAAAAGTTAACGATTCATGGTACTCAACACCTGTTTGAATTTTATTAAGTAGGCTTAATGGTGTGTCACCAACGACGGCTTGATAAGTACCAACCTTTAAGGCAACTTTTTCGGGGTAAATTCTGGCATAGGCGCGCAGCCAAAAGCGATTGTTTATCCAGCCTTGTTGTTGCAGTTGCTTACTAAAGCGATAGAGCGAACTTCCCGAGTTCACAGTAATTAATTGTGCATTGGTGATATTAAGTGGCGTATTTAATTGTTTATGCCCGTATCGAATGAGTAAAACGGCTGTTACTAATAAAACCACACTAACGATAGTTAGCCAGCGAATAAATACGATTTTATTCATAAACTAAACTCTTGCTTAAGTGCGTGTACTGGCGCGATATCAAGGGCAAAATCCAAATATTGCCTTACTGGTACAATTCCCATGACCGAATTACAAATAAACATACTTGTTACCGACTTTAAAGCCTCAGGTGTTACCACAACTTGCTTAGCATTGCACTGGCCTACCATTCTCGACAATATTTGCTGTCGAACAAGACCATCAACGCCAGATTTGGCTAAATCCGGTGTATACCAAGAGTTGTCTCCTTTTGACAGCCAAAATACATTACCTGCGGTAGTTTCAACCACTTCATTAAGATAATTACAAACCAGCAGATCATCTTCTGCTTTCTGATCTAACTCTCGCCTAACCATCACTTGTTCTAAACGATTAAGGTGTTTAATACCAGCTAACTGTGGGTTAACCCCAAGTTGAGTTGTCGCCAGCCCTAATTTAATTCCTTTATCTTGCCACGCTAAGTAATGCTCGGGATATGGATGTACGGAGATCAGAATTTTTTGTGCAAAGGAATTGATGCGAGAATAACCACGCCCCCCTTCTCCAGCAGTCACCACAACTTTTATAACAGCTAATTTATATTCACTCGCGATATGAGCTAAGTGCTCAGCCAAACCTGTAAAATCGACGTCAATACCAAGAAAGCTAGCGCCTGATTGCAAACGCGCCATATGGCTCGATAAATTAACCACCTGACCTTGGCAAATTTTCGCCGTGGTAAATAATCCATCACCGTAGGCAACAGATCTTTCAGTTAATGGAAGAAACTTATCGTCAGCTAAATAAATTTCACTATGAAGAATTGACATGGTTATATATAAATACATATAAAAAAGCCTGAATACAGTTAAGTATTCAGGCTTAATTTATTGATATCAAGCGAAATTTAAATGTTCGCTTATAACTGGTGATTAAACAGTCAGATTTTTAAGTTAATTGAAGCTTGGCTCTTTAGCATTAAGCCTAAAACAACTTAAACTTTCTTAAACAATAATGAACCGTTAGTGCCACCAAATCCAAACGAGTTACAAAGCGCATACTCTAAATCGACATCACGTGCACCGTCTCGAATATAATCTAAATCACAACCTTCATCAGGGTTATCTAAATTAATCGTTGGTGGTACTTTACCATTAGCAAGGGCTTGAATAGTAAAGATCGCTTCAACAGCACCCGCGGCACCTAATAAATGACCAGTCATAGATTTGGTTGAACCCACTAAGACTTGTTTAGCATGTTCACCAAATACTGACTTCACAGCGTTAGTTTCTGCAATATCCCCTGCCGGCGTCGAGGTACCGTGGGCGTTAATATAACCAATTTTACTAATATCAGCTTTCGCATCATTAATTGCATTAGTCATAGCAGCTGCTGCACCCTCACCATCGGCTGGCGGTGACGTCATGTGATAAGCATCGCCACTCATGCCAAAACCAACTAGTTCAGCATAAATTTTGGCACCACGGGCTTTTGCATGTTCATACTCTTCAAGCACAATCACGCCAGCACCATCACCTAAGACAAAACCATCACGATCTTTATCCCAAGGGCGCGATGCTTTTTGCGGATCGTCATTACGCGTTGATAACGCGCGTGCTGCGCCAAAGCCGCCCATACCTAATGTAGTCGATGCTTTTTCAGCACCGCCCGCCACCATGGCATCAGCATCGCCGTATGCAATCATACGAGCAGCATGACCAATATTGTGTACACCACTCGTACATGCGGTAACGATAGAAATATTCGGACCTTTCAAGCCATACATAATCGATAGGTGACCAGAGATCATATTGATAATGGTTGAAGGCACAAAAAATGGTGATAACTTGCGCGGACCTGAATTTAGTAGCTTTTCATGGTTTTCTTCAATTAAACCTAAACCACCAATGCCAGAGCCGACAGCTACACCAACGCGACTCGCGTTAGTGTCGGTAATTTCAATACCTGAATCTTTAATTGCTTGAATACCAGCGGCTACACCGTACTGAATAAACAAGTCCATTTTCTTGGCTTCTTTTTTCGGCATATAGTCTTCAGCATTAAAGTCTTTAACTAGCCCAGCAAATTTGGTTGGGTAGTCAGATGTATCAAAATGCTCAATCATGCCAATGCCACTTTTGCCAGCTAATAAAGCGTCAAAAGTTGCTTCAGGAGAATTGCCCAGTGGGCTTAACATACCAAGACCGGTTACTACAACACGTCGCATAGGATGAGTTGCCTCCGATAGAGTTGAAAATAGATAGGTAATTATAGTTCGTTATAAGCCGATATTGGTCATAACGAGATGTAATTTATTGAAAGCAGTCCGGTGATAATGGTCATCACCGGACTAAAAACTATTACTGGTTAGCAGTTACGTAATCGATAGCAGCTTGAACAGTAGTGATCTTTTCAGCTTCCTCATCAGGAATCTCTGTATCAAACTCTTCTTCTAACGCCATAACTAATTCAACAGTATCTAAAGAGTCAGCACCTAAATCATCAACGAATGATGCTTCATTGGTTACTTCTTCTTCGCTCACACCTAATTGTTCAACTGTGATTTTCTTTACGCGTTCTTCGATAGTACTCATGTTTTTTCCTTTACTAAAAAGATGCAATTTTGCAAATTGCGTGTAGTGTATTCGCCAATAGATAACCATGCAAGCATCTCGTTTTACTTTTTATGCTGGTCTAACCTGTTGGCGAGGCTATATTTATACCAATTTTATCGACGGATTCAACCCCGAAGATAAGATTTTAAATCATGTACATGCCGCCATTGACATGCAATGTTTCACCTGTAATGTAGGCAGCGGCATCTGACGCTAAAAACGCTACAGCACTGGCAATTTCTTCTGGTTTACCTAAGCGATTAGCAGGTACTTGTGAAAAAATACCTTCTTTTTGCTCATCAGTTAAGGTTTGGGTCATATCTGTGTCAATAAAGCCTGGAGCAATAGTATTTACTGTAATGCCACGTGATGCGACTTCTCTTGCTAATGACTTGGTAAACCCTAACAAACCCGCTTTCGCCGTTGCGTAGTTTACTTGACCAGCATTGCCCATAGTACCAACCACTGAGCCAATATTAATAATACGACCATCGCGCTTTTTCATCATTGGGCGTAATACCGCTTTACTGATTTTATACACTGACGATAAGTTGGTCTCTATAATATCGTTCCACTCATCATCTTTCATGCGCATGATCAAATTATCGCGTGTTATGCCAGCATTATTAACCAAAATATCAACGCCGCCATGATTTGCTTTAATATCTTCAAACATTTTAGCGATTGAATCATTATCGGTAACATTAAGTACTAAGCCATTACCTGCACCTAAATATTCACTAATTTTTTCTGCACCATGCTCTGAGGTTGCCGTACCAATCACGGTTGCGCCCATTTCTTTTAGTTGGCTGGCAATTGCTTTACCAATACCACGGCTAGCGCCAGTGACTAAGGCGACCTTACCTGCTAATGAAAACATATTAATTCCTGTTATAAATGGCGAATTCGCCCTACTAGTTTAGTAATTTATTTTAATAAGTTAGCTTAATAATTCTTTGGCACTAGTTAAGCTAGCGACATCATTAACTGCAATACAATTTAATGATTTATCAATGCGCTTAACTAAGCCTTGTAAAACTTTTCCCGGCCCGACTTCCAGTAAATTTTCTATTTGTTGCTTTGCTAAAAACTCGACGGTTTCAGTCCAACGAACTGGGCTGTAAAGTTGGCGAATTAATGCTGATTTTATTGCATCTACTTCTGTTTCAATGGCAACATCAACATTATTCACTACTGGAATAACCGGCGCATTAAAGGTGATACTTTCCATTTCCGCAGCTAACTCATCAGCTGCTGGCTTCATTAACGCACAGTGCGATGGTACGCTGACTGGCAATGGTAATACGCGTTTTGCACCAGCTTCTTTACATAAGTTACCTGCACGCTCTACCGCTTCAGCATTACCTGCGATCACCACTTGACCCGGTGAGTTAAAGTTTACGGCTGATACCACTTGTTCTTGTGCCGCTTCATTACAAGCATTAACAATAGCATCATCTGCAAGGCCAATAACCGCAACCATAGCGCCAACGCCTTCCGGCACTGCTTTTTGCATTGCTTCACCACGCTTTTCAACCAAAACTACCGCGTCGGCTAATGATAATACGCCAGCACAAACGAGTGCTGAATATTCGCCTAGACTATGACCAGCTAAAAATGCTGGCTGGCTTTGTATTTCACTTTGCAATAGTCGCCATAATGCAACACTTGCCGTTAATAATGCTGGTTGAGTAAAGTTAGTGGCATTAAGTTTTTCAGCTGGGCCTGATGCTACTAATGCCCAAACATCATAGCCAAGAGCATCTGATGCTTCTTGAAATGTCTGTTGTACAATTTGATTGTCAGCAAAATCGCTCAACATACCAACGGTTTGTGAGCCCTGACCTGGAAAAACAAATGATAGATTTTTCTGCATTTTGTTAACCTAAAATAGTTATCAATAAAAGAACGTTGTAAGTTTAGTACTTGATCAACGCAGAGCCCCAGGTAAAACCACTACCAAAGGCTTCTAATAATAAGGTTTGACCTCGCTGAATACGGCCATCGCGGATGGCTTCATCTAAGGCTGTGGGAATAGTGGCAGCAGAGGTATTGCCATGTTTGTCTAAGGTAACAACCACTTGTTCCATAGACATATTTAATTTTTTAGCTGTCGCCTTAATAATGCGTAGGTTGGCTTGATGTGGCACTAACCAGTCAATATCTGACTTTTCCATGTTATTCGCTTCTAATGTTTCTTCAACAATCTCACTTAATTTAGAGACCGCAAACTTAAACACTTCATTGCCTTTCATATATATATAAGCTTTTTCTTCAGTAAGCTTGTCACCACGCTTTGGTGAATCAGCCCCTAATAGCGCACCATAATTACCATCAGCATGAATATGTGTTGATAAAACACCAGACTCTTCACTCGCTTCTAAAATTACCGCACCTGCACCATCGCCAAATAGAATAATAGTGCTGCGATCATTAGGCTCACACAGGTGTGACAATACATCGGCACCAATTAGTAAGATGCGTTTCGTCATGCCTGATTTGATGTATTGATCGGCGACACTAAGTCCATAGATAAAACCAGAACATGCCGCAGCAATATCAAATGCAGGAATATGAGGCATATCCAAATGCTTTTGCACAAAGCAAGCTGCACTTGGTAAATCGGCATGCGAGCTGGTGGTACCTACGATAATCATATCAATATCTGATTTATCAATACCTGCCATTTCAATTGCTTTTTTCGCAGCTTCTGCCGCCATAAAGCCAACATTCTCATCTTCTGATGAAATTCTACGTTCTGAAATCCCTGTGCGCTCCGTGATCCATTGATCTGTGGTATCTACTAATTTTTCTAAATCAGCGTTAGATCTTACTTGCTCAGGAAAGTAACTACCGGTACCTACAATTTTTGAATACATATATGATTTATGGCCTTTGTAATAAACCCTGTTCCAATTTATCTTTTATTTTTTGTGGAACCTGTCTTTCAACTTCATTTACCGCTTCTAAAATCGCGGTGTAAAATGCTTTTGCATTAGCGTTGCCGTGGCTCTTAACCACAATGCCCCGCAATCCTATCAAACTTGCACCGTTGTACTGGTCGGGGTTCAGCGATTTCAGCAATTTTTTTAACGTTGGGGCTAAAAAACGACCAAGTAATCGAGCAATTACATTTTTTTCGAAGACTTCTTTTACTTTTTCAAAGACTAATTTGGCAACACCTTCACAAGTTTTTAGCGCTACATTGCCAACAAAACCATCACATACTATAACATCGGCTTTATTGCTAAAAATATCATTGCCTTCTACAAACCCGACATAATTAATATCTACATTTTCAGCAAGTTTTGCCGCTGCAAGTTTAATATGATCTGAGCCTTTTATATCTTCTTCACCCATATTAAGTAATGCGACTTTAGGTCTAGTAATACCTTCGACTTGTTCGGCCATTACCGCCCCCATAAGGCCAAATTGATACAGAATATTTGAATCTGAAAAAACATTGGCTCCTAAATCAAGCATATAGACATGCTTGCCTTTGGTGCGAGTTGGTAATGATGAAATTAATGCAGGTCGTTCTACGCCAGGTATGGTTTTTAATACAAAGTGCGCAGTTGCAAATAAAGCCCCTGTATTACCTGCACTCACACAGGCGTCTGCAATTCCTTGTTCAACAAGGTCTATTGCTTTTCTCAATGAGGAGTCTTTCTTTACACGCATAGCCACTGATGGCTTTTCGCACATAGTAACGACTTGGCTTGTATGATGGATTATTAAATTTGGATGATTTAACGCTTGGTGTCGTTTGAGGTGCTCTTCTATGGAAGTTTTATCACCACACAAGAGCAGCGTTAACGAGGGTAAATTATTTACCGCCATTATTGCTGAGGGGATCGTTATAAGGGGGCCTTTATCGCCCCCCATAACATCTAACGCTATGGTTAGACTATTCAAAGTTGTTTATCGCTAGTCTGTTGACTATTTAGCGATTACTTTAACACCTTTGTAAAAACCGTCAGCCGTTACGTGGTGACGACGGTGAGTTTCACCAGATACTGGATCTACTGATAAATTTTCTGCTGTTAAAGCGTCGTGTGAACGGCGCATGCCACGTCTTGCACGAGACTTTTTGCTCTTTTGAACTGCCATAGCCTAACTCCTAAAATCGGTTGCTAACTAAAATATAACTACTTGAGTTGTTTCAATACGTCAAATGGATTTGGCTTATCAAGCTCTTCTGGCAATTCACCCCATGTACTGTCAGCATCAGCATCACAGTCATTAAGTTCATGCCTAGGAATTAATGGAATAGCAAGTAACAACTCGTCTTCCACTAACTCTCGCAAGTTAACTTCACCATTTTCATCTAATTCGATTGCGTCATAATATGACGGCAAATCTGCAGCACCTTCAGCGCTTTTTACCGGACTAAACTGAAAATTAATTTCCAGTTCATGCTCAAACACTTGATTACAGCGTTGGCAGATTAATCCTACTGATGCCGACCCCTTGCCTGATATTACTACCAAACGCAGTTCATCCACATCAAACTGAAAACTTACTTCGATATGCTCAGCAGTACTTTCGCACGCCTCAAGCAATCGACTCATTTCCGACAACTTAAAGATACCTTGGCACTCAAGTCTACGTTGAGCACTTTTATAAGGATCTATGGTTATTGGAAGCTTAAGGTTCTGCATAAGGCGCGCATAATAATGCTGATGCCCGCATGTGTCAAAAGAAATTTAACCTTTTTTGTTTAAAAATCTAGATTCATTACAATATAAAGTAGCAATTAATGAACGACATTGAACATGAACCATGAAAAAATTAGTCCTAGCCTCTACTTCTCCATACCGAAAATCACTATTAGAAAAATTCAACCTAGCTTTTGATTGTGCTAAACCAGATATTGACGAAACACCGTTAGCAAATGAATCAGCACCTGAGTTAGTTAAACGATTAGCCTTTGAAAAAGCTCATTATGTTGCCAGAAGCACGCCTAATACTTTGGTTATCGGTTCAGATCAAGTTGCTGTACATCAAGGTAAAATATTGGGTAAGCCGCATACGGTAGAAAATGCAGTCAAACAGCTTAAAGCATTCAGCGGCCAGCAAGTGGACTTTCTAACAGGGCTTTGTGTGTTTGACTCAACCAACAATACTCACCAAACCATTGTTGAACCATTTTCTGTGCATTTTAAGCCGTTAACTGACAAAGCAATTGAGCAATATGTTACTGCTGAAATGCCGCTTAACTGTGCTGGCAGCTTTAAATGTGAAGGCTTAGGGATTTGCTTGTTTGAAAAGCTTGATGGTGATGATCCAAATAGCTTAATTGGTTTACCGCTTATTCAGCTTGCTAATTTGTTATCAGCTTTTGGCTTAGATGTACTTAGTGCGCAAAGCCAATAGCAGAAATTCTTAACTACTAATACTTATTAAGCAGGGAAATCACCAGTTACTAGCTGTTTTAAGTGCAACATTGATTCAGCGATAGCTTTGGGCTGATAGGCGAGTAAGCGCTGTTTATCGTCCGCGCCCATGGTCACGCCAATGGCATCAATTCCAGCATTATTTGCCATAGACAAGTCATGTATTGAATCGCCAATCATTATTGCTTCGTGGCTGTTTACCGATAACGATAGCATTAATGTTTCAAGCATCTCAGGGTTTGGTTTAGATGCGGACTCATCGGCGCAAATCGTCATATCAAATAAAGCCCCAGTATTAGTTTGCGCTAACATGGCATTTAATCCAGCTCGGGCTTTGCCCGTTGCCACCGCCAATAATTTATTTTGCTGTTTTAGCTGGGCCAGCATTTCTACACTATGGCTAAACAAAGGTGCGGGAACTTTGTTATCAAATAGAAACTGTTGTTTATAGGCAGCAATGAAGGCCAGTTGTTGCTGTTCGGAAAGCGTTGGATAAAGCTGCTCTATAGCAACTGATAAACTTAAGCCAATAATACTTTTAGCCGCCTGCTCTGTTGGCGGAGCTAAACCTATTTCAACCGCAGCAAATTGAAGTGATGATACGATGCGGCCAATAGAGTCCATCAAGGTACCATCCCAATCAAAAATATAAAGTTTGTAGTTATCCATGTTTTGACACAGTCAACTGCTTTAACGCATTAGCTAATGCTTGATCTAACGGCGCTTCAACTTTAAGGCGTTTTTCAGTTCGCGGATGAGTAAACTCGATACTGGCAGCATGTAAAAATAAACGTTTAAGGCCTTTGTCGTTCATACTGCGATCAAACTCCTCATTACCATATTTGGGGTCACAGGCAATCGGATGGCCTTTAGTTTGACAATGCACGCGAATTTGGTGCGTACGTCCTGTCACTGGAAAAGCGCGTACTAATGTACAACCATCATAATGCTGAATCACTTTATAGCGCGTTTCTGACTCTTTACCATTGATATTATCAACAATAACTACACGCTCACCGGATTTAAGGTCGTTCTTCTTTAATGCTTCAGTGACTTTAGTCAGCTTTGGAGACCAACGGCCTTTGACTAACGCATGATAGTATTTTTGCACATTTTTATGGCGTAATTGTTCATGTAAGTTGCGCAGCGCTGAGCGCTTTTTAGCAACCACTAAACAGCCAGATGTATCTCTATCTAAACGATGCACTAACTCCAGCATTTTTGTTTGTGGCCTAAGCGCCCTTAGCGCTTCAATTACACCAAAAGTTAATCCACTACCACCGTGCACAGCCATGCCCGCTGGTTTATTGATTACCAACAGTACTTCATCTTCATATAAAATTTGAGACTCAAGGTTTGCGACAATATTTAGCTGGGTTGACACCGTATTAGGCTTTTCAGAAATACGAATAGGCGCTACTCGAATTTCATCACCATCTTGAATTTTATATTCTGGTTTAATGCGTTTTTTATTTACACGAATTTCGCCCTTACGCAACAGCCGATAAATCATACTTTTCGGCACGCCTTTAAGAGTTTTAAGTAAATAATTATCGATGCGCTGACCGCTATCATCGGCCTCTACCGTATAAAAACGGACTTTAGGCTTGTTTTCTGGTTTAGTATCTTGGTTCATGCGCGCAGTCTACCATAAATATTTTTATTTTTAGCTAAAATAAACAGCTAATTGATTGCGTTAAGCAACAATATAGTGGGATAATAGCTCGGTTATATCCAACCCTAGTTGTTTATAACAAAAATGGATGCACTTACTGAGATGGTAAGAGGCAAAATGAGGCTACTTTATTGTGCATAAATAGACACATTAACTGACAGGCCCGTTGTAAACATTGGCGCGAGTACCCTGCCACTTATATACATAAACATTTTGTCCAGCGAATAAAGTGCAATTTACAAATAAAGCTGGCAGTTTTTTCAATAAATGAACATTGAAGCGATAAAAGCAATATAAAACTGCCAGATAATTTAAGCACAGCGCGCTAGCTGAGCACATAAAGAATTAATAAAACGAGATAATAAGTATCTCGTGATACGACAATCAGAAAGATTAACAGCTTGCTAGGTAATATGGCCTAGTAAGAATGACATCCGTGAGGCTGACAAACTGCTGTTTACATTGCGACAGATTGCTTTGTGTTCTAAGCAAATAGTGTGCTGTGGCTTTAATATTATAGAGTCACAAAAACTATGAAACGTATGTTAATCAACGCTACACAATCAGAAGAATTGCGTGTAGCCTTGGTCGATGGGCAACGCCTTTATGATCTAGATATCGAAAGCCCTGGCCATGAGCAAAAAAAGGCAAATATCTACAAAGCCAAAATTACCCGTATTGAACCTTCATTAGAAGCGGCATTTGTCGACTATGGTGCCGAGCGTCATGGCTTCTTGCCAATGAAGGAAATCGCCAGAGAATACTTCCCTGAAGGCTATAAATTCCAAGGCCGCCCTAACATTAAAGATGTGTTAACTGAAGGCCAAGAAGTAATAGTACAAGTTGATAAAGAAGAGCGTGGCCAAAAAGGTGCAGCGTTAACTACTTTTATCAGCCTTGCTGGTAGCTACTTAGTACTTATGCCAAACAACCCGCGTGCAGGCGGCATTTCTCGTCGTATCGAAGGTGATGAGCGTACCGAATTAAAAGCTGCGTTAAGCAAGTTAAACTTGCCAAAAGGTATGGGCCTAATTGTACGTACTGCTGGTGTTGGTAAAGACTATGAAGAATTAGCGTGGGATTTAAATGTATTACTTCATCACTGGAAAGCGATTGAAGAAGCCGCTGCTAGCCGCCCTGCGCCATTCTTAATACATCAAGAAAGTAACCTAATTTTACGCGCAATTCGTGATTATTTACGCCGCGATATTGGTGAAGTTATTGTTGATCGTCCTAAAGTTTATGAAAACGTTAAACAGCATATCGAGTTAGTAAGACCTGATTTTGCTAGCAAAGTTAAGTTGTATAACAACGACGTTCCTTTATTCACCCATTACCAAATTGAAACGCAAATTGAATCGGCGTTCCAACGTGAGGTGCGCTTACCTTCTGGTGGTTCGATTGTAATTGACCCTACCGAAGCGATGATCTCTATTGATATCAACTCTGCCCGCGCTACGAAAGGCGGCGATATCGAAGAAACGGCATTTAATACGAATCTAGAAGCAGCAGAAGAGATCGCACGTCAACTACGTTTACGTGATGCCGGTGGTTTAGTGGTTATCGACTTTATCGATATGACGCCAGTACGCCATCAACGCGAAGTGGAAAATCGCTTACGTGAAGCCGTTCAGCAAGATCGTGCCCGTATTCAGCTAGGCCGTATTTCTCGCTTTGGCCTAATGGAAATGTCTCGTCAGCGTTTACGTCCGTCAATTGGCGAAACTAGTCAAAATGTTTGCCCTCGCTGTAATGGTACAGGTCAAATTCGTGGTATTGAGTCATTAGCGTTATCAATTTTACGTTTAATGGAAGAAGAAGCGATTAAAGAAAATACCGCCCATGTTCAAGCGCAAGTTCCTGTGCCTGTAGCGACGTATTTACTTAATGAAAAACGTCGCTCAGTCATGCATATCGAGAAACACCATAGTGTAAAAGTATTAATTATTCCTAATGCTAATATGCATACACCACACTATGAAGTGTTAAGAGTTCGTCAAGATGAAACCGTTGACGAAGCAAGCTATGACGTAAAAGTTAAGCCTGCTGATGTTGAAGAAGCGGTAATGCCAAAATTCAATAAAGATGTGGTAAAAAAAGACGAACCGCTTATTCAAGGTATGACTGCTCCAAAGCGTACTCCAAGCCAAGCACCAGCCAAAGCGGCTAAGGTAGCTAAGAAAAGTGAAACCCCATCAGAGAAAGGCATTATTGCCTCATTGTTTTCGTGGTTAGGTAAATTATTTAGTTCGGAAGATGAAGCACCTGCAACGCAGGCTAAAAAGCCAAATCAACGTCGAGAGCAAAACCGAAATCGCAAACCACGTAACAACAATCTGCGCCGCAACAATCGTAATAACCCCAAAGATGAAACTAAAGTAGTCAAGGACGATAAAGACGCTAAACCACAACAAAAAGCGAAAAAGCCTCGTAAGCAAGAGCAAGAAAAACCAGCTAAGCCTAAAGAAGAAAAAGTAGCTGAGCGTCGTCAACGCCGTAATAACCGTAAAAAAGTTCGATTAACTGATGAGAATGCAGTAACGAACCAAGAGGTTTCGACTGAAGCAACAATTGAAGCGGCATCTGAAGCGGTAACTAAAGCGCCTGCTAAACCAGTTCGGAGTAAAGCAGTAAAAGATGAAGATAAAGTAGCTGAACAAGCTCCTCAAACGACTTCTGAGGATGCAGTTCAAGAGGCAAATGAATCTAGTGACGGCGAAGCGCCTAAATCTGAACGCTCAAGAAGTAGACGTTCACCTAGACATTTAAGATCTCACGGTCAACGCCGTCGACGCTCTGCAGAGTCAGATGAGTCAAATGAACAAACTGTTGCAGAAACGGTTGTAGCTAACAGCCAAAGTGAAATTACTGAAGATCCGATTGAAGCTCGCTACCCTGAGACTACTGAATCAGACACTGTAGTAAACCAGGCTCAACAAGATGCAGCAATCGCTCAAGTGGCTGCAGGTAATGCTGAAGCTACAGAGGCTGAAAGCAAAGTCAGCACTGAAGATGCTACTGTTGATAGTAATCAAGAATCACCTAAAGCTCAGACCGGAGTTCAGACTAAAGCTGAGCCTATTGCAGCTGATATTGAGCAAGAGCAACCTCAAGCAGCAGCAGAGGCGAAAGCGAATGTTGAAACAGCAACTGCTAATGAAGTAACTAAGCAAGTAGATAATACAACTGAAGTTACAGAAAATGTTGAAGCAGCGAAAGTTGAAGAAAGCTTGACTGTAGAAAATACAGATTCAGAAAATAATGATGCAGAAAGTCCTGATGTAAAAAGTCCTGCGGGAGAAGTTGCAGACGTAGCAAAATCAGCTCTAAATGGAAGCGCTGTAGTTAGTGATAAGAAAGCTGAAGAGCCTCAAGTAGTAACTTCAGAAACTACGGAAGGTTCAATAGTAGAGCCTAGCATCGAAGTAGCTAATGCACCAAAAGCTGTCAGCACTAAAAAGGCTAAAGTGAAAGTTGCACCTGCCATTCATAAAGGCAACGCTAGTGCACCTATGACTAAGCCGAAAGCATTTAATGCCAATGGCGCAATTCCTACGGATTTTATGGCACCAGAAGCTCGCACATCGCACGCTAAATCTGAGAAGCAAGCGTTGCGAACAGCTGCAAGTAATGCCAGCCAATCAGGGCCATTTAAGCCTGAACTTTAGGGCATAGCAATGCTAAGTCAAACATAGCTAAAAAAATATTAAAAAAGCCAGTGAATTTCACTGGCTTTTTTATAGCGTTGATTTGGCTTAAGTTAGTCAATATTAGATCGATAACATTTCCCTGTTTTCAATCACTATTTTTTCACCAATTCCCTTAACATTAGTTAAATCATCAACACTATTAAATGCACCATTTGCTTCTCTGAACTCAACAATAGCTTGCGCTTTTTTTAAACCAATCCCTTTTAATCTAACCAGCTGTTCAACACTGGCTTGATTAATATTAATCGGGGAATCTATTTGCATAGAGGTTTGAGGCGCAATATCAACGATTTTATCCGCGATATCTTTAGCGAGTACTACTGATGTTGAGGTAGAAAGTGACGCAATAGCTAATACGCCAGACATGGCAAGTGTGGTTAGTTTCATTTTTCAGTCCTTTTAAATTTACATTCCATAAAAAAAGCAGTCATATACTATGACTGCTTTAATAATTAGTCGGTTTTTTCTAACTTGTCAAAAATGCAGAGTTAGCTAATCGAGTGATTGATCTGTTGTAAAGTTAGGTGTGGGTCTTCAGATTGAGTAATTGGTCGACCAATCACTAAATAATCAACACCTGCTGCAACCGCTTGCTCAGGGGTCATAATTCGTTTTTGATCGTCACTGGTTGCTCCTGCTGGGCGAATGCCTGGCGTTACTAATAGAAAGTCATCGCCAAAAGTATCTTTTAAAGATTCAGCTTCCCAAGCCGAGCACACTACGCCGTCTAAACCTGCATTTTGTGCTAACGTTGCCAAACTATTGACATGTTCAGCTGGCTTTTTATTAATACCTATTCCTGCTAAGTCTTCTTCACCCATGCTGGTTAAAACAGTAACCCCTATCAGTAATGGCGCTTTATCACCAAATGGGATCAAAGCTTCTTTAGCTTTTTCCATCATTTTGGTGCCACCAGAAGCATGAACATTAACCATCCAAACACCAAGTTCTGCCGCTGCAGTTACTGCTTTAGCCACAGTATTTGGAATATCATGAAATTTTAAATCAAGAAATACATCAAACCCTTTGTTCACTAATTCGCGAACAAAACCTGGGCCAAAATAGGTGAACATTTCTTTGCCTATTTTAAGGCGACATTCATTTGGATCAATTTTATCAACAAATGTTAATGCTTCTGTCTGATTATCAAAATCTAACGCAACAACCACTTTTGAATTGTTCATAGAAAACCTTTTAAAAAAATTTGTCGGCTATTTTACCTTGCTCAATGAAAAATTCGACTTTATTACCAAGTAAATTTATCAATACCGCTTTTTGAAACTAATTATTGAGTTTAGCAAGTATTTGCTACTCTCCTTCAAGCCCTCTTACAGGCTTAAGTTGTTCCCAATCATGGCAAGACGGACAAGACCAGTAATGGGTACTACTATTAAAACCACAAGTACGACAACTATATCTAGGGCGCATATCGATATAGGCTGTAATGAGCTCTTTTATTGCATCTAAACTAATTTTTTGATTATCAGGTAAGGTATCTGATAACTGCAACTTAACGAAGTGCTTAAAGCCTTTAATGGTTGGACGACGCTTTAACCCTGCTAATAAAAACTCAACGGCTTTTTGTTCACCATACTTTTCCGTCATAAATTCTAAATACTTGATTAATGTGCTGGTGCTGCCAGTTTCATCATACACTTGTTTAATGAAGCGGTAGAACTCAGCTTCTTCACCAAGTTTTTTGTAACATTGATGCATTTGTTCAATCACATCAGGGAAAAACTCTTTGTCTTGCTTGTAAATTGCTTGATAGCATTTTGCAGCTTGCTCGTATTGTTCATGTTCTTCATAAATGCCAGCTAAATGCCAATTCGCTCGACATGATTTCGGGTCGCATACTAGCGCTTGATCTAATAGTTCTACGACATCAATAAATTTTCCTTGCTGCTGAGCAATCAAGGCTTTTTCACAATAAAAATTCGCTAAACTATGTAATAGTTGTTTGTCATTTAATTTTACAATAACTTTTCTTAACGCAATACCTTGCTGCCAATCCTTGGTCGATTGGTATATTTGCATTAAATAAGTAAGTGATTTTTGCTGATATACTTTAGATTTTAATAACTTATGGAACATATGTTCTGCACGATCATAAAGCCCTGCAGTAAGAAAATCTTTAGCTAACTCAAATACGGCTTGTTGTTGTGCTTTCGTTGGCAGGTTACCGTGGCGTACTAAGTGTTCATGTACTTTTAACGCTCTATCGAGTTCACCACGCTTGCGAAACAAATTTGCCATGGCAAAGTGTGCTTCTACGGTGTCGTCTTCAACTTTTAAGGCTTCGAGTAGATAATCGATCGCTTTATCTTGTTGATTCGACAACAGGTAATTTAAGCCTGTAGAATATTTAATCGATAAATCTTGTGCCGCTGATTGGCGCTTTTGCTTTATGCTATTACGCCCCATAAACCAGCCATATCCCATCGCTACCGGCAATAATAGAAACAACAGCTCTAACATGGGTTATTTAACCTTTGTCACTTTTACGCTTTAACGGTTTAAGTAACCTTATGACCAACATAAATAGAATACCAATGACAAAGCCCAGCATAGTAAATATGCTAACGGCAGTGGCAACCGGTAGATCTTTTTTAGCAATTAAATAGTTAAGTGTGATCATTTGTTCATTTTGACTACCAAACACAAAGGCTACCAATAACAAAATCAACATGACAAAAAATAGAAAATATAGTTTCAAAGCTCGTCCCAGTTAATTTAAATGAAAAAAAACGGCATGCTAAAGCATGCCGTTTTTATAGTTCTTTCGCAACTACGCAATTGAATTATTCACTCGCTCACGTAATTCTTTGCCAGGCTTAAAATGTGGTACATATTTGCCAGTTAACTCAACCGCGTCACCTGTTTTAGGGTTACGGCCAGTACGTGGAGCACGATAATGTAGAGAAAAACTACCGAAACCTCTAATTTCGATACGCTCTCCTTTTGACAAAGATTGCGCCATCATTTCAAGGATTTCCTTGATAGCTGATTCAACATCTTTAGCAGGAATATGAATTAACTTTTCTGCTAACTTTTCAATGAGTTCGGATTTGGTCATTAGACACTCCAGTTTCATTGAGCCTCACGCTCATGCAAATTTACATTGAGGAGATAAGCTTATCTCCTCTCCTTAAGCCCTAAAGAATTAACCTTTAGCGTTTTTGAATGCTTCAGCCATTGCGTTAGTGAAACCAGCATCGTCTGCTTGGTTCAAGTTGTCCATCGCTTGACGCTCTTCAGCTTGATCTTTCGCTTTGATAGATAAGCTAATTGTGCGGTTCTTACGATCTACACCCATGAACTTAGTTTCAACTTCGTCGCCTACAGTTAATTCTGTAGTTGCATCTTCGATGCGCTCACGAGAAATGTCAGAAACACGTAAGTAGCCTTCAACACCTTCAGCTAATTCAATTTTAGCGCCTTTAGCGTCAACTTCTACTACTTTACCTTTTACAATAGCACCTTTTTTGTTATCTGTCAGATACATATTGAAAGGATCGTCTTCCGCTTGCTTAACACCTAAAGAGATGCGCTCGCGCTCTGGGTCAACTTGAAGTACAACAGCGTGGATTTCATCACCTTTCTTGTATTCACGAACAGCTTCTTCGCCGCCATTCCATGAAATGTCAGATAAGTGAACTAAACCGTCGATGCCACCGTCAAGACCGATGAAGATACCGAAGTCAGTGATTGACTTGATCTTACCAGAAACTTTGTCACCTTTGTTGAAGTTCTTAGCAAACTCTTCCCAAGGATTTGGAACGCATTGCTTAAGACCTAAAGAAATACGACGACGTTCTTCATCAATTTCTAATACTAATACTTCAACAGTATCACCTAAGTTAACAACTTTAGATGGGTGGATGTTTTTGTTAGTCCAATCCATTTCAGAAACGTGAACTAAGCCTTCAACGCCTTCTTGGATTTCAACGAAACAACCGTAGTCTGTTAAGTTAGTTACGCGACCAGAAAGTTTAGAACCTTCTGGGTAACGGTTAGCAATAGCTACCCATGGATCTTCGCCTAATTGCTTCATACCTAATGAAACACGCGTGCGATCGCGGTCGAACTTAAGTACTTTAACTTGAATCTCGTCACCAACGTTTACGATTTCACTTGGGTGCTTAACGCGTTTCCAAGCCATGTCAGTGATGTGAAGAAGACCATCGATGCCGCCTAAATCAACGAAAGCACCGTAATCAGTTAAGTTCTTAACGATACCCTTAACTTCTTGACCTTCTTGTAATGATTCTAATAATTCATCACGTTCTACGCTGCTTTCTGATTCAATAACAGCGCGACGAGAAACAACAACGTTATTACGCTTCTGATCAAGCTTAATAACTTTGAATTCTAAATCTTTGCCTTCAAGGTGAGCAGTGTCACGTACTGGACGAACATCTACTAAAGAACCTGGTAAGAATGCACGAATATTGCTAACTTCAACAGTGAAGCCGCCTTTAACTTTACCGTTGATAACACCGATAACAGTTTCTTTTTCTTCGTACGCTTTTTCAAGCACTTGCCAAGCTTCATGGCGTTTTGCTTTTTCGCGAGAAAGTACAGTTTCACCGAAACCGTCGTCTGTTGCATCTAAAGCTACGTCAACTTCTGAACCTACTTCAATTTCTACTTCACCAGCAGAGTTTTTGAATTGGTCAATAGAAATTACTGACTCAGACTTAAGACCAGCGTCAACAATAACGTTGTCTTTTTCGATTTTTACAACAGTACCCTTGATAATTGAACCTGGGCGCGTTTCGATCTCTTTTAAACTTTCTTCAAAAAGTTGTGCAAAATTTTCAGTCATACCTGTGTATAAACTCTATTTGATAATCCAATCAACATTCATGTTTCATGGGGTTGTTAAAAATACCTTATGTATCCTTACCTAAGGTTAAATATCTTCAGATTGTGTTAATTTTTCATTCGTAAATGAAAGAATTTTACCTACCACTTCCTGTATAGAAAGTTCAGTAGAATCAATAATTAACGCCCCTTCAGCTGGCACTAATGGCGCAACTTTTCTGTTCTGATCACGCTCGTCACGTTGACGGATGTCATCCAAAAGGCGCCCGATTTTAACATCAAAGCCCTTTTCTTTCAACTGATTAAATCGACGTTCAGCTCTTTCTTCAGCAGACGCAGTAAGAAACACTTTGACTGGTGCGTCTTTAAATACCACCGTGCCCATATCTCGACCGTCAGCAACTAATCCTGGTTCCACTTTAAATGCGCGTTGACGTCTTAATAACGCTTCACGAACCCGCGGAAAGGCTGCTACCTTCGACGCTAATGCGCCCACTTCTTCTGTGCGTATACTATTAGAAACGTTTTCGCCTTCTAAAATAACTTTGCTGTCACCATCTGCACCGATATCAAATTGAACATCTAAATGCGCGGCAATAGGAATTAATGGTTCTTCTTCACTGACTTCAATATTGTGATGAATTAATGCTAAAGCCAATACACGGTAAATTGCACCGCTATCGAGAAGTTGCCAGCCTAACTGCTCTGCAACAATACGCGACACAGTACCTTTACCTGCACCACTAGGTCCATCAATAGTGATGACTGGGGTATTTTCCCGCATGCTTTTCTCTCCTAAAGTCGAAAATTGGCGGCATTATACGAGATTTAACCGTCAAAATCGCGTAAAAATTTATTTGTAAAGTTAGCAAAGCTCAGCACTACACAAGCAATGCGATTCTAGCCATGATTTTTACTAACCTCTACGTTTTAAAGCTGTGAATTAGCCCGCTATGCCCGCAGCAACATAGCTTGAATTTAGCCAAAAAAATCCCAGCTAGAAATTAAAATCTCTATAATTGATTGAGTTTATTGATTTAGCACAATTTCTTATGAAAACTTGAGGTTAGTTAGCCCCTTACAATTTGCTATGAGAGGCTAACTAAGAAGCGCTAACCCAAAAGGGCTACTTAAAAAAGACTAACAAGAAACTTGTGCTAACTTTTCAAAATAGTCTGGGAAGGTTTTTGCCGTACATTTTGGATCGTTAATAGTCACTGGCGTGTCGCTTAATGCCACCAACGAAAAACACATAGCAACGCGATGATCATTGTAAGTATCGATTTCTGCATGGGTTAACGAAGTTGGCGGTGTCACTGAAATATAATCTTCACCTTCAATAACTTCTGCACCTACTTTTCGAAGCTCAGTTGCCATTGCTGTTAAACGATCCGTTTCTTTTACTCGCCAGTTATAGATATTTCGAATAACGGTGGTACCTTTAGCAAACAATGCTGTGGTTGCTATCGTCATTGCAGCATCAGGAATATGGTTCATATCCATATCTACTGCGGTAAGAGGCTGACCTTTAACCGTAATCGACTCGTCATGCCAAATGACCTCTGCGCCCATTTTCTCTAAAACATCTGCAAAATGCTTGTCACCTTGCACACTTAACTTGCCAACACCATGTACAGTAACTTCACCACCTTTAATGGCGCCAGCAGCTAGAAAATAGGATGCTGAAGAAGCGTCGCCTTCAACCATATAACGCTCAACGGCTTGATAGCTTTGATTACCTTTAACCAAAAACGATTGGTAATTATTATTTTCAACGGTGACCCCAAAACGCTTCATAATATCGAGTGTGATATCAATGTAAGGTTTAGAAACCAGCTCACCATCAATTTTAATTTCAGTATCTGTTGTTAATAATGGGGCGACCATCAAAATTGCAGTTAAAAACTGGCTGGAAATAGAGCCATCAATGGTTACCGTATTGCCCGTTAACGCTTTACCATGAATTTTTACTGGCGGATAGTCGGTATTTTCTAAGTATTCGATGTCTGCATTGAGCTGATTAAGCGCATCAACTAAGTGGCCTATTGGCCGCTCTTTCATTCTCGGCTCACCAGTTAGAATAAATTCACCGTTACTGGCGGCTAATGCTGCACAAAGCGGACGCATTGCCGTACCAGCATTACCTAAATAAAGCTCTAATGGTGTAGCGCTATGAAAAAAACCATTATTACCGACTACTGTGCACTCAGTACCGCAGTCACTTAATTGATAATCAATGCCAAGTGTTTTTAATGCATTAAGCATATGCTTGATATCATCACTCACCAATAAATTAGTAATCTTGGTGGTACCTTTGGCTAAAGCTGCTATGAGTAGTGCACGGTTAGATAAGCTTTTTGAGCCAGGCAAAAACACCTCACCATTAATTTTAGCAATTGGCTGTAATGTAAGCTGCTCCATTCTAGCTAACCCTCCGATCAAGTTGAGACATAATAACTTCCTTCAATTTTTATATTATTTAACTTGATGACGCTCAGCGAATGCGTTCATAAAGTTGACTAGGGCTTCAACACCTTCAATTGGCATCGCATTGTAAATACTTGCTCGCATGCCACCAACACTGCGGTGGCCCTCTAATGCTAATAAGCCTGCCTGTTCTGCTTCTGCCAAAAATTCAGCGTTAAGTGAGTCATCAGCTAGCCAAAATGGTACGTTCATTAATGAGCGATTATTTTTATCAATGCTATTGGTATAAAACTCACTATTGTCGATACATTGATACAATGTTTCTGCTTTTGCTTTATTAATTTGCTGAACAGCTTCGACACCGCCCTTGTCCAATAGCCATTCAAAGACTAAACCAGCTAAATACCAAGCAAAAGTTGGTGGTGTGTTATACATTGAGCCATTGGTTGCCGCTAATTGATAATTAAGTACAGACGGCGTAGTTGTGCGTGCCTTACCCAATAAATCGTCACGAACGATAACAATCGTTAAACCGGATGGACCTATATTTTTCTGCGCGCCAGCATAAATCACCCCGAACTGACTAACATCAATATTGCGGGATAAAATAGTTGATGATAAATCAGCAACTAATGGCACACCATGGGTTTCAGGAACTTCAAATATTTCAATGCCATCCACCGTTTCATTCGGACAATAATGCACATAAGCGGCATCTTTTGATAAAGACCATTCTTGCACTGGCTTAACAGTTTTTTGCCCATCAATATCACTTACCACATTAATAATATTGATATCACCAAAGTTTTGCGCTTCTTTAGCCGCAGCGCTCGACCATGAACCAGACACCACATAATCAGCTTTAGCGCCTTTAGGCAATAAATTAAATGGCACCGCAGAAAATTGCCCTCGGCCACCACCATGCATAAACAGCACT
Organism: Colwellia sp. MEBiC06753; assembly: GCF_053470325.1. NCBI lineage: Bacteria > Pseudomonadati > Pseudomonadota > Gammaproteobacteria > Alteromonadales > Colwelliaceae > Colwellia > Colwellia sp. MEBiC06753. Next base: position 120,827 of record NZ_JBQMTM010000012.1, read on the forward strand.
TTATAGTTATCAGGAATATGCATCAGCTGGCGAAGATTAGCCTCCGCTTTTTCGGCAACTGCCATGTACGCTTGACTACGATGGCTAAGCTCCATAACAGAACAGCCATTGCCCTGCCAATTAATCAATTCAGCCTGTGCTTTTTGCATAACCTCAACCGGTAACATGGCAGGGCCTGCACAAAAATTAAAAGTTGCCGACATTGCTTGCAATATTCCTTCTAAAAAATTTAATGAAAAAAAATGGGCGGATAATCCGCCCATTTCCAATAATAACTTAGGCGCTATTCTTCTGGCGCGCCGAGCGATTCATCGGTCTCATCCGCTTCAGTATGATCTTCTGCGACGGCATCAATCACTTCACCTTCAACGTCGCCTTCAATGATACTGTCGTCTTCTTCAATTTCATCGATACGTTGCAGAGCTACCACATGTTCATCGTCAGCTGTACGAATTAAGCGAACACCTTGAGTGTTACGACCAATTACACTCACTTCATTAACGCGGGTACGTACTAAGGTACCGTTGTCAGTGATCATCATAATTTCGTCGTTTTCTTCAACCTGCACTGCGCCAACAACTTTACCGTTACGCTCGCTCACTTTGATTGAAACAACACCTTTAGTTGCACGACTTTTTGCTGGATATTCATCTAACGCCGTACGCTTACCGTAACCATTTTCAGTCACCGTTAAAATTGGGCCGTCATTTTTCGGTACAATAAGTGACACAACACGTTGATCGCCTTCTAAGCGAATACCGCGCACACCGGTAGCGGTTCTTCCCATAGCGCGAAGAGCATGCAGTTCTTCACCCGTTTCTGGGTCAATCTTAACTTCACCAGTTTCACTATCACGTTGCTTCTCATTAAAGCGTACCACTTTACCTTCATCTGAGAACAACATAATGTCATTTTCACCATTGGTAATATCTACACCAATTAGCGTGTCATCATCTCGAAGATTTAACGCGATGATACCGTTAGCACGTTGGTTTGAGTACGCAGTTAATGGCGTTTTCTTCACCGTACCAGACGCTGTTGCCATTATGATGTACTTGTCTTCTTCGTATTCACGAACAGGTAAAATAGCGGTAATGCGCTCTTCTGGTTCTAACGGTAGCAAGTTAACAATTGGACGACCACGTGCCGTACGACTTGCTAGCGGCAACTGATACACTTTTAACCAGTATAATTTCCCACGATTAGAGAAACATAAAATAGTATCGTGGGTATTAGCAACCAATAAACGCTCAATGAAATCTTCATCTTTCATCTTAGTAGCAGCTTTACCTTTACCACCACGGCGCTGCGCTTCGTAATCTGATAATACTTGATATTTGACATAACCTTCATGAGAAAGTGTTACTACTACGTCTTCTTCATTAATTAAGTCTTCAAGCGACAGATCATGTGACGCATTGGTAATTTCAGTGCGACGTTCATCACCAAAATCATCACGAATCACTTCAAGCTCTTCTTTGATCACTTCCATCAAACGCTCTGGGCTTGAAAGAATGTGCAATAACTCAGCAATTAAGTCTAATAACTCTTTGTACTCATTTAGAATTTTTTCGTGTTCTAAACCAGACAATTTATAAAGTTGTAAATCAACAATTGCTTTGGCTTGCTCTGGCGTTAAATAATATAAACCATCGCGAATACCAAACTCTGGCTCAAGCCATTCAGGACGAGCAGCATCAGTACCTGCAGCTTCAAGCATGGTACTTACATTACCTAACTCCCAACCTTGCGCCACTAATTTCTCTTCAGCATCACGACGGTTGTTTGAGCTTTTAACTAAGGCTATTACCGGATCAATATTAGCAAGTGCAATCGACAAGCCTTCTAATATATGTGCGCGATCACGGGCTTTACGTAATTCGTAAATCGTACGACGAGTCACGACTTCACGACGGTGAAGTAGGAATGCTTCGAGCATTTCTTTTAGGTTAAATATTTTTGGCTGACCATCGGTCAACGCCACCATGTTTAAGCCAAAAGAAACCTGCATTTGTGTCAGCTTATATAGGTTGTTTAATACAACTTCACCGACATCACCACGTTTAACTTCAATGACCATACGCATGCCGTCTTTATCAGACTCATCACGTAAAGCAGAAATACCTTCTAAGCGTTTTTCTTTAACCAGCTCAGCCATTTTTTCAATTAAGCGAGCTTTGTTAACTTGGTATGGTAATTCATGAACAACAATGGTTTCTTTACCAGAGTTCTCATCTACTTCAATTTCTGCACGCGCACGAATTTTGATTTTACCACGGCCTGTTTTATAGGCCTCGACAATACCGGCTTTGCCACTGATGATGCCAGATGTTGGGAAGTCTGGACCCGGAATAAATTCCATCAGTTCATCAATAGATAAGTCATTATTGTCGATCAACGCTAAACAGCCATTGATGACTTCGGTTAAATTGTGCGGAGGGATATTAGTCGCCATACCAACGGCAATACCTGAAGTACCATTAACTAATAGGTTTGGAATTCGGGTTGGCATTACAGCAGGAATATGTTCCGTACCATCGTAGTTAGGTACAAAGTCAACGGTTTCTTTATCTAAATCGGCAAGAATAGAATGCGAAATCTTATTCATGCGAATTTCGGTATAACGCATAGCAGCTGCGGAATCACCGTCAACTGAACCGAAGTTACCTTGACCATCAACTAGCATGTAGCGCATTGAGAAGTCTTGCGCTAGACGAACAATAGTATCGTATACAGCAGTATCACCGTGCGGGTGATATTTACCGATTACATCACCAACGACACGCGCTGATTTTTTGTATGGTTTGTTCCAATCATTACCTAATACATTCATCGCAAATAACACGCGTCTATGTACTGGTTTTAATCCGTCGCGTACATCAGGTAGCGCACGACCGACGATTACACTCATCGCATAATCTAAGTAAGAGTTCTTTAACTCATCTTCAATATTGACTGGAAGAATTTCTTTTGCCAGATCGGACATAAATCGATGGTATCCCTATTTCTACAGAATTTTTTCGAAATTATTATTCTAATTAAGCCGAGCATACTACCACAAAACAAGGGGATGCAATACTGCTTTATCTGGCTTAATTCTGCATGTTAAATTGCTTATATTCAAGCGATTATTACTGGTGACAGTTGGTAACTACAAGTTGTTGTTTTTAGGTTATATTTAATGATGACCATTTAATAAATCACCTTGAGTTGAAACAATAATTTCAAGCCTTTTAACAAATGCCAACCACGTATTGTTCATAAAACCAACAGCCGTCTATTTGTCGACAGTTATAAACTAAGATTTATCGCTGATGCTCAAACTAAATTTGAACAAACAGCGATAAATTTTCAGCTAGTGCAACTTAAGAACCGTTAGGGGTTGAAAAGGACTGATCAAGAAGGTTTTATCTGGCTGAAAACTTTTCTAATGACATCAGGGCATAAGTTACTTACTAATAATAGTGAAAAGCTATAATGCTTTTTTAACCTGCTCAAACAGTTTTCTTTTTTCAACTGCTTTTTGATGAACTTCTGCGTCCATTAATTTATTTAACCCTAAAGCAAAATAAATCTCAGCAATGACAAATAATGGCCCAATAAGTAGCTGATTAATATCATCAAAAAACGCTGGTTTGGCTTTTTCATAGGCATGACCAATAAACTGGAAAATCCAGCCGACAACAAAAACAGTAACGGCGATTGCGACAGGATATTGACTATCAGCAACTAACGAGCTGCTATAGATTAACGGGCCAAAAATTAACGCCGTCATCAAGGCTAAACCAACGTTTAATATGAAGTAATAAATCAAAATTCCGAAACCGACAATAAACGCCAAAGGCACGGAAATGTTTTGTTCACCGCCTAAATTAAAAGGTAGTTCAATAGTTACTAAACTTAACAACAGGGCTATTGCCCAGATAATGGCTGGAATACCAATGAAATGCGTTTTTAAGTTATTTTTATTTAAGTGGACACTTTTGTAATTCGATAGCTGTTCAACAATATTTTTCATCTTAATCTAACACTTCATCAGTTTTGCGATTTATTAACAGTAAAACAACAATCTAAACAGATCATCAGCTAAAATCAATCTCTAAGAAATGAAGCTAATGCTTGAGCTAATAACCTTTGGCAAATAGTGTTATCTAAAGCAAATACTTAATTTTTAATTAGCAGTTGTTTACTGGCGTAAAACATAACCGAACCTACACCACAAAATAATAAGGTTGTTAACCACACACCACTACTGGCGGTTGTTGCCAGCCAGATACAAACCATTAGTGCTAATAATGGAATCAACTTACCTAAAGGTAATACCCAAGCATTTTGTTGCTGCAACCGTGAATGAAATTTAAGTAATGAAGCAATCGCTATAAAGTAACCTATCAGCCTTGCTAACGAGCTGATCACCGCCAGCCAAATAAAGCTGCCCGATATTGCTAATATCGCAGCAAAAACCACAAAAAATACAATAGAGTTTTGTGGCACTAAGGTTTGGCGATTTATGCCTGAAAACCAAGCGGGTAAGTTACCTTGCTCTGCCAGCGCATAGGTCATTCTTGGCGCGGTAAATACCACACTAAGTAAATTACCTGAAATCGACACGATTGCCGCAATAGTGATAATAATGCCACCGATACTACCTATCATGATGCTGGCAGCATCAGCGATAGGCGCTTGGTGATTAGCTGCATTATCTAAGACTGAAATGGTGACACTTTGAATTAAGAAATAAATAAGTGCGGTAAATACGATGGTTGACAACAAGGCTTTCGCTATCAATTTTTTCGGTTCTTTACTCTCTCCTGCCGGCACTACTGCCCCTTCAAAGCCAATATAAGCATAAACCAATAGTAGTAACGCCGCATCTAAGTCATGTATTTGACTGCTATCAAAAGTAAACACTTTATCGGCATCGAAATAACTCAAACCAATCATAATAAACAGTAGCAATGGTAATAATTTAAACACAGTAATAGTGTTAATAAACAGCATAGATTTGTCGGTGGCATAAAGGTTAATCAGTAATAACACCACTAATATAAGTAATAAAGAAACTCCGTTTAGCCAACCACTGGCGACACTTGGCACAAACAAACCAATGTACAATACCAAAGCATTAGTATTAGCAGCGAGCGCCGTTAACCTACCAACATATAGCAACCAAGTAGTTTGAAATGAGATATGATCGCCAAATGCTTGCTTAGCGTAAACTACTGGCCCGCCAGTTTGCTCAAAGCCTTTTGAAAGTTGCGCAAAACAAAGCACAATTAGCAACATTAAGCCGGCACACAGTAAAAATGCCCAAGGGCTGAAATTGCCACTAAGCTTTGCCGCTCCGGCTGGTAATGCGTAAATTCCCGCACCAATTAAGCCATTAATCGCCAACGCGCTAATACCAAACTGACCAATAGCGCGCTTTAATTTATTATTTTTCTTGTTATGTTGTTGCGACACACTGCTGCCTTTTATTGTTTTTATTTTTTGAATGTAGTTGTTATTTCATTAAGTTTATTCATAAGACCACTGTCATCAAAGACACATACATTCAGAAGACTTAGCCTAATAACGCATTATCATCACACTCATTAATCAAAGGTAGCTAGGTTTCATCGTGCGAATGGTTTATTATCAACTCGCTTAATATCAATCACTAACACTACCTTATAACAATGACAGATTCTCTCAACGTTAATTTAGACGAAATAGCAAAATTCGAAAAAGTCGCTCACCAATGGTGGGATCTTACTGGCGACTTTAAACCGCTTCATCAAATCAACCCGCTTAGACGACAATTTATCTTGCAACATGTTGATTCGGTTTTTGATAAAACCATTATTGATGTCGGCTGTGGTGGTGGCATTTTAGCTGAAAGTTTGGCAAAACTTGGCGCTAAAGTTACTGGTATTGACATGGGTGAAGAGCCGCTTAACGTTGCCAAACTTCATGCCTTGGAATCTGGCGTTAAAGTTAACTATGAAAAAATTCCAGCAGAGCATAAAGCCCAGGCTTGCCCTGAACAATTTGATATTGTTACCTGCATGGAAATGCTTGAACACGTCCCAGACCCACAATCGATCGTTCAAGCATGTGCGGCTATGGTCAAACCGGGTGGCTATGTATTTTTCTCCACACTAAATAAAACCGCCAAATCATATTTATTAGCCATATTAGCGGCAGAAAAAGTGTTTAAGTTAGTGCCAGACGGCACTCATGATCACAAGAAGTTTATCAAACCTTCACAGCTAATTGGTTGGGCAGAAGCTGCAAACCTCCACTGTATTGACGCAACAGGCATTCACTATAACCCGATCACTGAAAACCATAAGCTTGGTTCAGGGTTAGATGTAAATTACCTAATTTGCTGTCAAAAGGTTTAATCAATGAGCAAGCTTATCTTTAAAGGCGTGCTGTTTGATTTAGATGGCACGCTCCTAGACACCGCCAATGACTTAGGTGAAACCTTAAATGCCATTCTATCAAAGTATCAGCAGCCTCTTGTTGCTCGTGCAGATTATCGCCCTATTGCCTCGGATGGTGCCAAAGGTTTACTTGAACTCGGTTTTGGTCAAAAGCTTATTGATTATGACTATGAAACATTAAGACAAGAGTTTTTAGCGCATTATGAACAACATATCGCCGTTCATACCGAGCTATATTCTGGCATAAATGAAGTTATTAACTTTTTAGACCAAAACAATATTCCTTGGGGCATAGTCACTAATAAACCAATTGATTTAACTCAAAAGTTATTACCACATTTTGAGCAACTTAGCTCAGCCAAGTCAGTACTCGGCGGAGACTCGCTTGCACAAAGAAAACCTCATCCAGCGCCATTAATTGCCGCCGCTAACGAAATTGCCATAGCACCAGAGCATTGTATTTACGTAGGTGACGCCCCTCGTGATATTAGCGCAGGTAATGCTGCTGATATGTTCAGTGTTGTTGCCAATTGGGGTTACATTCCAACCAGCGAAAATGTCAATAGCTGGCAAGCGAGTTTGGTTATCAATTCGCCACTGGAAATTATCGAATTATTCAATAATTGTTGAATTACAACTGGATATACCAGTTAGGATTTTTAATAAAATTTTGGTTATATTATTTAGAAATAAAAAACCTTATTTTATGTAAAAAATAATTCTATAGGGCTAAAAAAACTAAAATTAACCATTGCGTTTTTATAATCGCTAATTAAAAAAGCAGTACTACGTTAGTCATTACTAACCAGTCAAAATTTGCTCAGATTATTAAATAATCATCCGAAATTTTAGCCCTTGCATTAGCCTCTCAACCTCATTATCTTGTGATTAGATTTAAAAAAAACCCAATATATTGTGCATCGAATAGTTAAACACACACCATTTGAAATAACTCAAATATTTAAGCTTAACTGTGCACCCTTATCGAATCTAAAAATAACAACAATAAAGCTTATACAAGGTCTTTCATGAACAGTAACCTCTTTGTAACCAAACGTAATGGCCAAAAAGAAGCCATTGATCTCGAAAAAATTCATAAAGTGATTGCCTGGGCCGCAGAAGGCCTAGATGAAGTTTCTGTATCTCAAGTGGAGCTTAAGTCACATATCCAGTTTTATGACGGCATAAAAACTGAAGATATTCATGAAACCATAATTAAAGCGGCTGCTGATTTGATTTCAGAAGAATCGCCTGACTACCAATATTTAGCCGCGCGTTTAGCTATTTTCCATTTACGTAAAAAAGCTTATGGTCAATTTGAACCTCCTAAGCTTTATGACCACGTAGTAAAAATGGTGGAATCGGATAAGTATGACCAGCACTTATTAGCTGACTATACCCAAGCTGATTTCGAAGCAATGGAGCGCTTTATTGATCACAGCCGTGATTTAAATTTCAGCTATGCCGCAGTTAAGCAGTTAGAAGGTAAGTATTTAGTTCAAAACCGTGTTACTGGTGATATTTATGAAAGTGCACAGTTTCTATACATTTTAGTTGCCGCTTGTTTATTTGCGAAATACCCAACAGAATCGCGCTTAAGTTACATTGAACGATTTTATGATGCGATTTCAAGCTTCAAAATTTCTCTGCCAACACCAATTATGGCTGGGGTTAGAACGCCAACGCGTCAATTTTCATCATGTGTATTAATTGAATGTGGTGATAGCTTAGACTCTATTAATGCCACTTCAAGTGCCATCGTTAAGTACGTATCACAACGTGCTGGTATTGGTATTAATGCAGGTCGTATACGCGCCTTAGGTAGCGCTATTCGTAATGGTGAAGCTTTCCATACGGGCTGTATTCCGTTTTATAAGCACTTTCAAACAGCAGTTAAAAGCTGCTCGCAAGGTGGTGTTCGCGGTGGTGCTGCAACCTTATTCTACCCACTTTGGCATTTAGAAGTTGAAAGCTTATTAGTGCTTAAAAATAACCGTGGTGTTGAAGAAAACCGTGTTCGTCACTTAGATTACGGTGTGCAATTTAACAAATTAATGTACCAACGCTTGATTAAAGGTGAGTCAATTACCTTGTTTAGCCCAAGCGATGTTCCTGGCTTGTACGATGCGTTCTTTGAAGACCAAGAAAAGTTTGAACAGCTTTATGTTAAATACGAGCAAGATGAATCGATTCGTAAAAAACGTATTAAAGCCATTGAATTATTTAGCTTATTCGCTCAAGAGCGTGCTAGCACTGGTCGTATCTACTTGCAAAATGTCGATCACTGTAATACCCATAGCCCGTTTGATCAAACCGTTGCGCCAATTCGCCAAAGTAACTTATGTTTGGAAATTGCCCTGCCAACTAAGCCAATGGCTGATGTTAATGATCCAAATGGAGAAATCGCCCTTTGTACGCTTTCAGCCTTTAACTTAGGCGCTATTGAAAGTCTAGATGAATTAGAAGGTTTAGCTGATTTAGCCGTACGCGCATTAGATAGCTTATTAGATTACCAAAATTACCCAGTACCAGCGGCTTACAACGCCACTATGGGCCGTCGTACGTTAGGTATAGGCGTAATTAACTTTGCTTATTACTTGGCGAAAAATGGCGTTTATTACTCTAACGGTAGTGCCAATAACTTAACGCATCGCACGTTTGAAGCCATTCAATACTATTTATTAAAAGCATCAAACACCTTAGCTAAAGAGCAAGGTGCTTGTCCGTTGTTTAATGAAACTAAGTTAAGCAAAGGTATTTTACCAATCGATACCTACAAAAAAGAAGTTGATACCATCACCAATGAGCCATTGCACTTAGATTGGGAAGGTTTACGTGAAAGCATCAAAGAGTATGGTGTGCGTAACTCAACACTTTCAGCGTTAATGCCATCTGAAACTTCTTCACAAATCTCAAATGCGACCAATGGTATTGAACCACCTCGTGGTTTGATCAGTATTAAAGCAAGTAAAGATGGTGTACTTAAGCAAGTGGTGCCTGAATACAAACAGCTTAAAGATAACTATGAGTTACTTTGGAATATTCCAAGTAATGAAGGCTACTTAGAGCTTGTCGGTATTATGCAAAAATTTATTGACCAAACAATTTCTGCCAACACTAACTACGACCCATCGCGTTTTGAAGGCGGTAAAGTACCGGTTAAGCAAATTATTAAAGACCTACTACATGCTTACAAACTTGGCGTTAAAACCCTTTATTACCATAACACTCGTGATGGTGCAGCTGACGGCCAAGAGCAAGTCGATGATGGCTGTGAAGGCGGCGCGTGTAAAATTTAACAGCAAGGTAATTAAACGTTAGCCATTAAATTAAAGCCGCTAATTTCTTTGAAGTTCAGCGGCTTATCAGTATCAACAAACATTAAAGCATACCAACTAAAATCACTAATGCTTTATTAAAATATGTCACCGATAGTGACCGCATTTGGAGCGATGAATGACCTACACTACTTTTAACCAAACCCCAACTAATGCGTTGTTAGAGCCAATGTTTTTGGGAAATAGTGTTAACGTTGCACGTTATGACCAACAGCGCTATGTCGCCTTTGAAAAGCTGATTGAAAAGCAACTTTCATTTTTCTGGCGTCCGGAAGAAGTAGACGTTTCAAAAGATCGTGCTGACTGGCAAGGGTTAACAGCGTCTGAAAAGCATATTTTTATTTCAAACTTAAAATACCAAACGCTGCTTGATTCGATGGCTGCTCGTTCGGTAAACGCGGTGTTATTACCTTTAGTGTCATTACCTGAGCTAGAAACTTGGATTGAAACTTGGGCATTCAGTGAGACCATTCATTCTCGTTCATACACGCATATTCTACGTAACTTATTTACTGAACCTGGCGAAGTATTTGACGATATCGTGGTTAACCCTGCTATCCTAAAACGCGCTTCAAGCATCGCTAAGTACTTTGATGATGTCATTATCACTACCCAGCTTTTACAGTCGCAAGGCGAAGGTGAATACCAAGTTGATGGTGAAACGCTAGCCGTAACCAAGCGTAAGCTTAAAGAGCGCTTATTCCTTGCTATCTGTTCAGTCAACGCATTAGAAGCCATTCGTTTTTATGTCAGTTTCGCCTGTTCATTTGCATTTGCTGAGCGAGAGCTGTTAGAAGGTAACGCTAAAATTATTAAATTAATTGCTCGCGATGAAGCACTGCACTTAACCGGTACTCAGCATATCTTAAATAACTGGATGTCAGGTAAGGACGATCCGGAAATGAAAGAAATTGCTGACGAGTTAAAAGAGCAAGGTCGCCAGATCTTTTTAGATGTGGTTGAGCAAGAAAAAGAATGGGCGGAGTATCTATTTAAAGATGGTTCAATGATTGGCCTTAACGCGCAAATTCTTAATCAATACATTGAGTACATCAGCAACCAACGTATGGCTGCCATTGGCTTTGAAGCACCGTTTGATATTAAGAGCAATCCATTACCTTGGATGAATGCTTACTTAGTTAGCGACAACGTGCAAGTAGCACCCCAAGAAACTGAAATTTCAAGCTACTTAGTTGGCCAAGTTGACTCAGCTGTATCTGCTGATGACTTTGACGACTTCGACTTATAATTTCATTATTTGGGCGATTATTTTCATGGGCAATCAGCAATTGATTAAGTGCTATGGCAAATAACCGCCCAGAAAAAACTGTTGTGGCCAATGGCCAAGCCGTTATTTTCACGGATAAACATCAATCACTATTAGAATGTTTAGAAAGTGAGAATATCGAAGTGCATTATCATTGCCGCGATGGTTTTTGTGGAGCTTGTAGAATTCAGCTCAACCAAGGCCAAATTAATTACCCTCAAGGTGAACCTTTAGCCTTTGTCGGTGATAATGAAATTTTACCTTGCTGCTGTGTGCCGGAAACTGACATAACTGTCACTATTGACTAGGCTACCTAACATAGCAAGCCACTAACGATTTGGCAGGATTTGTTTAATTCCTTTTAGCACTCGTTGTAGTTCATAACTGACATTTTCATATAGCGATAAATATCGCCCTTCATCGTTATTATTAACCGCAATATCCAACTGTTTGGCATTTTCAAATAGTTGCATCGCGCCAATTGAACAAGCCACGCCTTTTAATGTATGCACTACATGCTTTAGTTTGTTGGGGTCTTTATAAATAATGGCTTGTCGAATAGTATCGCCATCAAGGTGGTGATCATCATAAAACATTTGCAAAATATCATTATATAAATTGTCATCACCAAGGACATTATTTACCCCAATTTGGTAATCAATTCCGGGGAGCTTTTCCTCAGGGGTGTCAATTGGCTCAACAGCAAGTTCTGCAACAGATTTTATCGTGTCGTTGTCAATTAGCTTCTCATGAGATATCACGGTATTTCTTGACGCTTCTTTTGCTTGATATAAAAATTTATCAGCAGTTTGCATTAAGCTATCAAAATCATATGCGCAATCTGCATGACGAGCTGCAGTTAAACCTACACTTACAGTCACTGATATACTATTACCCTGATTAAGTTCAATTACACAGGCTTCTAGCGCCGTTCGAAATCGCTCACAAGCATTGAAGGCATCAACAAGTTCGGTATCGGGCATACAAACGGCGAATTCTTCACCACCGACTCGACCAATAATGTCATAGTCACGAAAAGTAATTTCCAGCAATTTAGCAAATTGCTTTAATACAATATCCCCCGCTTCATGACCGTAGGTATCATTAACTGATTTAAAGTGATCAATATCTAACATTGCGATCGCAAGTTGATTGCCATTACGAGCGGTCTGACTAATGGCCTTTTTAGCTAACTGCTCAAATTGGCCTTTATTATTCACACCAGTTAAGTAGTCAGTTTTTGCGAGATTTTCCAAGGTTAAGGTTTTCTCTCTTAACCTTAAGGCATTCTTAATACGCGCCAATAACACTTTAGCAATATATGGTTTTGTCACATAGTCATGAGCGCCATACTCAAGCGCACTAACAATTTCATCTTCATCATCTGATGCTGATAGCATAATAACCGGTAAATTGACCAATTTCGGGTTATTATTAACTTGCTTCAATGTTTCTAACCCAGACAAACCCGGCATATACATATCTAGCAGCAATAGATCGACATTTTGCTGATTTAACAGCTCAATAGCTGATTCACCATCGTGAGCCGTTAGCACTTGATAGCCTTCAGCCTGCAAATCAAACTCTAACAAGATAAGCGTATCTTTGGCATCGTCCACCGCTAAAATGGTTTGCATCTTTACTTCCTACTTTTCTTTCTTAATTAATATACTAGCTGATTAAAATCAATAATATAAGCACAGCATTAGCGTACATCGGGCTCAGCTGCAGTTGACAAGTAAGTATTGAGTTCAGTCATTAACTGCTCAAAGCTAGCAGTTAATTCGCCCTGTATCAGCTCTACCTGATTACCATCTTGCTTTTTCGCCGCTTGTTCAATCTCAGCAGCCACACGAGCGCACTTTACCCCGCCTAAATTGGTGGTGGAGCCTTTGAGTTTATGAGCACTAGCGACTATATCAGGGTAGCTACCTTCAGAAATTGCCAGATTAAGTTGTTCGAAAATGGCCGGAGCTTCATCGACATAAAGTTGAACCAGACGTTTAACTAATTCTTCATTACCACGCACTCTTTTAGCTAAATCAATATTATCCCAAACAATAAAGTGTTGTTCGTTTTCCTCTGGCTCGGTAGGCGCTTGCTGTGAAATAAGCTTATGTTCACCAGCAGGAACCGAGTCACTAACATCGGTCAAGGGCTGTGATATTTTGCTTACTGCACACCACAAAGCTATTTTTTCATAAAGGTGCTGCCCATCAACTGGCTTTGATAAGTAATCATTCATCCCAACTTCTAAACATTTTTCTTTATCACCTTTCATTGCATTTGCGGTCATGGCAATAATCGGAATATTTTTATAGGCACTTCCCGCCTCTCCTTTTCTTATGGCCTTAGTTGCGCTGTAGCCATCCATTACCGGCATTTGACAGTCCATCAAAATAACATCAAACAGCTCGTTTGATAATGAATCATTGAGTATTGACAGTGCCTCTTTACCGTTTTGGGCAATACAAGCATTGCCGTGGTAATTAGACAGCACTCCTTCAAGTACCGCCTGATTGATATGGTTATCTTCAACAATTAAAATCTTAAGGTGAGCTAATGAGTTGATCATTTGTTTGCCTTGCGCTGCATTAGCAATGTCTCTGTTTAAACTTGACTCAGATCGCGTTAATGTTTCACCTATATCTAACACAATTGCCAAGGCGTCATGTAAATCTCTTGCGGTGGCAGGTTTTGGGAAGTAAGTACTAATTCCGACATTAGCAAAGTACTCAGCATCACCTATCGTGTTCATTGAGGTCATCATAATAAGCTTTGTCTGCTGAGTTTTACTGTGCTTACTTAAACGCTCGGCTAACTGACCGCCATCCATTTCCGGCAACTGCATATCTAAAATCGCAACCGCAAAGTAATTATCAGCTCGTTGTTCAATGATGTTCAGTGCCTGTTTAGCGCTGCTAGCTTGTGTTACATTTGCTCGCCATTGCGACAGCAGTTCGTTTAATACAGCTAAATTGGTTTGGTTATCATCAACAATTAAAATATTAATATCATTAAGCTCAAGCCTAGGCAGAGCACCCTGCTTGATATCGCTCTCTGCGAGTAAAATATCGAAATAAAACTCACTGCCTTTGCCAGGTTCACTTTTAACCCCAACTTGTCCGTTCATTAATAGACATAACCGTTTTACAATGGCTAAGCCCAAACCAGTACCACCATATTGCCTTGTGGTACTGGCATCGATTTGGGTAAACATTTTAAACAAACTTTGCTGTTTATCTTTTTCGATACCGATGCCAGTGTCTGCTATGCGACAATAAAACCGCAGTTCATCTTCGTGTTTAACTAATTTAGCCCTAATAACAACTTCACCGTTATCGGTAAACTTTACGGCATTACTGACAAGGTTATTGAGAATTTGTCTGATCCTTGTCGGATCGCCTTTAACTAATGGTGTACTGATTTGACAGGCATCTAGCACAAGTTCAACGCCTTTTTCTTGTGCCTTCAATGCCATTGATTCAGCAACTTCACCTATCAATGCACATATATCAAAATCTAATATTTCGAGCTCTAAGCGACCGGCTTCAACTTTAGAGAAATCCAAAATATCATTTAATAGGTTCAATAATGAAATGGCACTGGCATTTGCTAAACTAAGGTAGTGACGTTGTTGTTTAGATAGCTCACTTTGTTCTAGCAAATTCAGCATACCTAACACACCATTCATTGGTGTGCGAATTTCATGGCTCATACTGGCGAGAAAATCTGATTTTAATTTAAGTGATTCTTGGGCAATTTCTAATGCTTGCTGTTTTAGCTCTTGCAGCTTATGTTGTTCGGTAATATCTCGGCAGGTACCGACTAAGCGCTGTGCTATACCATCATGTTCAAAAATCGCTTTGGCATGAGTTTCAATATAATTCACTTGTTTATTAGGTAGGATAACGCGAAAAACAATATTAAGATCCGAACAGTCTGACAACGCTATATTAATTTGTTGCTGAACGCTTTCAAGATCGTCTGGGTGTATTGCTTGCCACCAAAGGTTTTCCGGCAATAGGTTATCGTCCTTTTCATAACCATAAAGCCGAAACATACGCTTATCCCAAGACATTGTATGGGTTTGATGGTTGTATTCCCATACGCCAATTTGCGGCGCTGACAACGCAAAATCTAGGCGCCAAGCCAGTTCATTGGCATTTTTTAACGCGGTATTGCGATCCATCTCCAAAATTTGCTGGTTTGTATGGTCTCTAAATACGCCGGTATATATTTGATCTTTGCCAATGGCCATTTCGGTAATATTGGCTAATGCGGTAAACTTCTCTCCTGCTCGACGTTTTACAATTAACTCAATGCCAGCAACATTATTTTTTTGCTCCGGTTTTAACACATATTGATGAGCAAATTGTTGAAAGTCAGTGTCAGCATCAGGTAATAGCACACTAAAGGGTTGACCAATAATGTCATAAGCCTGATAACCAAACATTAATTCTGCAGCGTGGTTAAACGCCAGAATATTGCCTCGAGCGTCAAAACTTAATACCGCGTCGGTAACAGCATCTAACATTAAATGTAGGGTTTGAGAAAACTCTTGAGCTTGAGCAATCGCTTGCTGCATTGACGCATTATTTGCTTCAACATTAGTCATCATACGCTGAAAGCTAGTGGCTAATTTGCCTGTTTCATCATTTTCTTCTGTGGGTAACGGCAGTACCTCACCTGTTGCTTCATAATGTTTAATATTTGAAGTCATGGTCACCAAAGGTCCTACTAGCCGCCGAGACACGATAAACGCAAAAACATACGCGACTAAGGCAAGCAAACCTCCAACAAAAATGCTGCGCTTTCTAATATGGTTGAATGCAGGAGTCAGTGTCTCTGCATCATTAAACATAACCAAGTTGACCGGCAAGGCACTATCAGCAGTATGCAACAACACCTGCCGATAAACCATTAAATCTAAGCTTAATTCATCGCTCTGTGCGGAATGTAAAAGCTTAGGCTCCTGATTGCTCGAGGTTAGTGCTAACGTTGATATTTGATTTAATCGATTGTTACTATTGTCGTTATGCGCCGAAGCCGATGGAGGCCCATAAAGCACTTGGCCTTGGCTTGCCGTAATGAAAAAACCTTTACCTGGCTTTTGCATTTTATCAAGTAACGACGAAAACGATGTTAAGTTAATCACAGCAAGCAACTGCACATAACTTTCATCTGCTGTTGGTAATTTTAACTGAATAACAAAATAGCCTTTTTTATCTAAATTGCTTTCATTATTATTAACAAAATAAAAAGATAAATGTTCAAAGCTATTATTTTGGTTGGGCAACTGAAAGTTAATAGACAAATCTATTGGTGAGCGGCCATTTAATAATTGGCTCTCTACGATTAACTCACCATCAGCGTTAAATAATGCTAACTGACTAAATTCTATTTTTGAGTTAACCACCACATTAAAAATGGTTTGAACATCAGTTTTCGCTTGTACATATTGCTCGGTTTGCTTAGCGCTATAAACCACACTCAGCAATGATTTTACTCGCGGAGCCATGGCAATAACCTTGGTGCTTTCGAGGTGGTTACCTAACGAGGACTGAATAAGTGGCGCAATAAAGTTGGCATTGGCTTTAAGGTCTTTAACTAAACTGTTATGGAGTAGCTCTTTACCTTCATAATAAAAGCTCATACTAAGCACTAAAGCCACGAATACTGATAGTAAAAAGCTCGTTATTGAAAGTTTGTATTTAAGCGACAAATTTCCTCCTACCAAGGCTACTCTGCGCTTTAATGAAAATTAAATAATTCAACGAAACCAACACCAACACCAACACCAAAATCAACATCAATCACTTTTAAATATACACGAAATTGTAAATTTAACTATTTGTTTAATTTAACTATTTGTTTAATTTAAGAGTTTGTTTGATTTAAGAATGTTGAAAGTTCTTTAGAATTGAATGGTTTTCTTAGTACTGGGTACTCCCATGTTTCTTCTTCATTGTCTACATAACCACTCATCGAAAAAACTTTAATATCAGGAAACTTACTTAGCACTAGGTTTACCGCGTCACGACCAGTCATATCTGGCAAAATCATATCGGTGATAAATACATCTAAATGTTGCGCTTGTTCAATTGCTGCTTTTAATTGCGCTTTATCATTGACATGTTGAGTATGAGCGCCATGTGTTTCCAGAAACAAGGCAACGAATTCTGCGATACTGGTTTCATCATCTAAAATCAAAATATGCTTGCCTTGAATATTGAGTAACTCTTTAGACTCTGGCGTGGGTGAAAAATTTGCACCTACCTGCTTACATTGAAATTCAAGCGTAAAATGCGCCCCCCCTAGTTCCGACTCCCCGCTCACTTTTATCTGGCCATTATGCTTATTATATGGTGCTGTAGACATTTGCCAGTCCTATGCCGTTACCTTTGTTAACTGATTTGCTAGAATAAAACGGGTCGAATATCTTAGTTAAATTTTCTTGTTGAATACCAATACCACTATCAATTACGTGAATTTCTAAGCGATTGACCGAAGTAAAATTAGCACTAATTTTGATTGTGCCCCCTAGGCCTTGCTCTTTTATCGCATCTTGAGCATTAATCACCAGATTCAGCAAAATATTAATAAATTCACCTTGTGGGAAATTTATCGTACATGGCGTTGAAGGCAAGTCTAATTGTAGCTCTATGGTATTAATCAAAATCTGCCGAAACAGGTATTGGTTATCTAAAATATCTTTTAATGGGTCAAATTGCACAACCTTAACCACTGGCTTTTTAGTAAACGCTAACAGACGTTCAGTGACACTTTTACCTTTGTCGATGGCGTTTTTCACCCGTTCAATATAACGAGAAATATCTTGCTCGCCTTGGGCAAACTTTAACTCCAACATTTCGATAGCACCCAGTGCCACCCCTAACACATTATTAATATCATGTGAGACATTGCCAAAGGTATTCCCTAGTAGCGCCAAGCGATTACTAATAATTTACTGTTGCTCTGCTCGAAATTTCTCGGTGACATTATCGACAATCCAAATATAAATTCCTTCATCGGCTTCATAGGTGACCGAAAAGTCAAAGACACTATTAAAGTTATCAAAGCTGGCATGATTACGCTTGATTTGCCCGTGTTGCCGAGCTTCTTTTTTGAGGGTCAGGTATTCACTGATACTAAAATTAATAAAATTAAACAGCGTGGTATTTTGATCTTTCTTTTGTGGTGATAAATCCTGAAATACAACATTATCTTCGTCATCAATAAAAAAGATCGGCACTTTAATTGTACGATTGACCAGTGCCAGTAATTTCAGTTTTTCTAACGTTGTTTCAGTATCTGTAATATCCCTACAGACCCCAAACATTGCTGACACTTGACCATTAGCATCAAGTTCAATTTCGCCAATAGTCTCGATTTTACGCTTACTGCCGTTAGGCAACTTTATGGTCGATTTATTATAGTAACTTTGCCCATGCTGCAAACTTTCAAAAAAGTTCTGCTTTATCGATTCATGTTCGTTGGGTGGATAAAAGCTCATCACATTATCAATGCTGGGTAAGAACTGATTAGTATCAACGCCAAATAATCGATAAAGCTCGGTCGACCAATAGGTTTTTTCTTCTTTAATATCGTATCGCCAATGCCCCGAATGACTAATACGTTCAGCTAACGACAAGTAGCCATTTTGTTTTTTCAGCTGTTGAATCAACATTTTAGACTCAGTGACATTACGCAGCACGCCGTATAACCGAGTTGGCGCTCCTTGTTGGTCACGCTCAACTCGGGCGACTGCATTCACCCACAATGTTTCTTTGTCACACTTGACGACTTTGAACGTGTGGTTGTAGCTAGAGATTTCACCTTTAAATAATTGTATTGTTCTTTGCTTTAAATCATTTAGAAAGCCTGAAGCAATATGTTTACGCCAAAAGGTTCTCGGGGCGGTAATCGCTTGTTTTTTATAACCCAAAAGCTGCATTAACTCTGGAGAGTAATAAATTAAATCACTGGCAACATCCCACTCCCAGTAAATTTCTTCTAAAGGTGCAAAGCCCATAGCTCGTTCACTTGGCAACGATTCTTCATGCAATACATGTTCAGCATCTGATAGGGTTAAGAACAGCCAATTAAGATCTTGATGCTCTTCCGAAATCACCGTAGATATGGTGACAAAATGTAGGGCATTCTCATGGTCTTTAATCATACAAAACACTGCGTCATTATTCTTAAAGTGCTTTGTAACGGTATGATTTAACTAGAGACTTCGTTAGAGGTAAAATTACATTAACTAACGAGGTCAAAATGCCAAAGAAAACATTAACAGCAGAATTTAAACGTGAGTGTGCAGAGCTAGTCATTATTCACGGTTATAAACACAAAGATGCAGCAGCAGCAATGAATGTTGGATTGTCATCAATTCAGCGTTGGGTAAGCCAATACCGAAAAGAACAAAAAGGTTATACCCCCAAAGCCAGCGCCTTAACACCAGAGCAAATCCGCATCCAAGAATTAGAG
Source organism: Colwellia sp. MEBiC06753 (assembly GCF_053470325.1). Classification (NCBI taxonomy): domain Bacteria; kingdom Pseudomonadati; phylum Pseudomonadota; class Gammaproteobacteria; order Alteromonadales; family Colwelliaceae; genus Colwellia; species Colwellia sp. MEBiC06753. The sequence continues at coordinate 140,353 of NZ_JBQMTM010000012.1, forward strand.
AAACAAGTTAAGCAACTACAAAGCGACAATACACTGTTAAAAAAAGCTTCAGCCTTTTTCGCTATGGAAATGAGCAACGGCAGCAAGTAGATGCCAAGCTGAAAAAGGCAGGAAGTAAGGTTCAGCAAATATGCCGTTGTTTATCGATACCGTTTAGCTCATTTTATTATCGAGCTAAACCAAAGCCTATTTGTGCTGAGCGTGTAAAGCTTGATGCTGCGATGAAGCAAATACATGTGGACATGGACGCTACTTACGGCAAAGTACGTATGCACGGTGAGTTGCAAGCATTAGGCTTTGATATTGGGCTTCATCGTGT